>MWBK01000204.1 GCA_002069025.1 Bacteroidetes bacterium ADurb.Bin302
TGATGAGTGGATTTGGGAATTTACTTTTAATGCAGCAGCCGGTAATTATTCGTGGAATCCATATATGGGAGATCCCAATGGTACAAGCATTGAAATTTGTAAAACATTGAATATCACATCTAATAATATTGATTTCTTTATTGATAATAATGGTTCTTTGAGTGGAGAAACATCTGTTGTAATATATTCTGCATCAGCAGGAGCAAAAGGCGATATTGCTTTCGGCAATAACAATATCACCGGAAGTATTGATTCTAATGCCCCTACTGACTTAAATGCAACAGTTTTTGGCACAAGCAGTAATAGTTTCTCGCTTAATTTGTCTGCATCAGACGATAATTCGGTTTATTACACAATACGTTATCGCAGAATTGATGAAACAAATATAATCCCATATTACAGCGCGTTACACGTAACCGGAACATCAATATACAATGCCGGAAATAAAGAAATTAAATTACGCGGCACTAATTTGGGTTCTTGGTTAGTTCAAGAAGATTGGATGACAGGAGATATTTGTGGTGATCAACGTTCTACAATAAACACATTGTATAATAGATTCGGAGCACAAAAAGCAGAAGAACTTATTGATTTGTGGGAAGAAAACTGGATTACCGAAAAAGACTTAGATAATATTAAGAATCTAGGAATGAATTTAGTTCGTGTACCTTTCACTTGGATGAATCTTATGGATATGAATACAAGAGAATGGAAACCGGATGCTTGGGAACGATTAGATTGGATATTAAAAGAATGTTCCAAACGTGATTTATGGGTTATTTTATGTATGCATGGAGCTCCAGGTTCGCAAAATGGCAGAGACCACTCGGGCGTATCCGGAGGTAGCGACGAACAGGCCGCAAGCGAATTTTGGTTTGGAGCAAATGCGCCTGCAAATCAAACTTTGTATTATGAAATATGGGAAACTATTGCAGCTCGTTATAAAAACAATGCAACTATAGCCGGATTCGACTTACTTAACGAACCATTTTGCCAATATCGTTACACAAGTACACTAGGTGGTGATGTATTGCATAGCATACTATACTCTGTTTACAATAATACATACAAAAAAATCAGAAAGATAGACCCTAATCGCATACTTATTATGGAAGCAGTATGGGATCCGTGGGATTTACCTAATCCGTCGAGTTATTCATGGTCAAACGTAATATACGAATATCATAATTATGAATATAGCGATTACGACAACTATGAAGGTAAACAGATTACAAGCATGACAAATAAAATTAATAGCATTAATGGTGCTAAAAATGCTTACAATTTACCAAGTTATATGGGTGAATTTTGCTATTTCAACACTCCTGCCACTTGGGAAACAGGTATGGCTTTGCTAAATAATAACGATATACATTGGACAAGTTGGTCATACAAAGTTCAAGCATACTATGGTAATTGGGGATTATATAATTGCACAAAGCGTAACATAAATTTGTCAAATGCATCGGAGTTAGAAATTCGTGATGCTTGGTCAAATTCTACAGTAACAAAAAACACTAACATAGCAGATATAATTTCGTATTATGCAAGTAATGGTATTGATAAAAGTCCAACAAGCGGAATCTATTACAATACATGGACGGAAAATCCAAGTGGATACACTGCATCAACTATTATTACAGGATTGAAGCCAAATGCAACATACGAATATATTGTAAATGCTTACGACAAATATGGCAATATGACTTCTGATTTAAAAGCTACTGTCAAAACTTTGAATACTGAAGAGCAAGATAGTTACGATTATTGGGTAATATATAGAGATAATGTTTCTGATATGTCAAATTATTTGGATTTACGCAGTAATAGTTTTGCAGATTGGGCAGGAACTACAAGTCAAATCGAGGCAGATAAATACGAAAGTGAAAATGCTATGGCATATATAGTTAACTCTGCAAAAGGGAGTTGGTTCGGTTTTGGTATAATAAATATAAGCGGAACATATAATTTTGAAGAATTAAGCAATTACAAATTACACTTTGCTTACAAAACAAATTACAACGGACCTTTATATGTAAAATTAGGAGGTACTAATGGAGAATATTCAGTTGAGTTCAGCCCTATTTCGGATAACAAGTGGCATACTCAGGAAATAGCAATGAGTAGCTTTACTGATGCCGGCATGACACTTGGAGAAAGCACAGAAAACCTTATCTTTTCTATTGTTAGTGAAAATGTAACAACAAGTGGAGCTATTATCAATATTGACGATATCTATTATTGCAAAAATCAGGCATTACCAATAGTTTTAACTAATGCCGATAACACTAAAAATTCGGTAATTAACATTTATCAACCTACTCCAAATGAAATTTGCATCACAGGCATTGATATTGATACAGAAATAGAGTTAACCAATTTGAGTGGTTTGTGTGTATTAAAAACTTCCTCAAACGATTACGAAGCGCGTATTCCGACAAATAATATACCAAAATCAGTGTATATTATACGAATTGGAGATACTGTTGGAAAAATATTGCTCAAATAATTTTTACACCACATAAAACACCCCAACAACTATACATCAATATTCTATAATTTATTGATATATAGAATATTAGATATTCATCATTAATAATGGCCGATTAGCTATCCCACTTAAAAAAGAGGAGTGGCTAATTGACCATTTTGCTTTACTATTTCTTCCTTACTTTTGCTTCGTCCAATAGGACCAAATACCTAAAATCAAAATAAGCATGAAAAACAAAGTCTTCATTGTTGCGCTATTATTGTGTATGAGTCATGGTGCACAGGCTTCTTATCAATTAGTATGGGAAGATAATTTCAACTCATTTAACACCACTGCATGGGAATATGAAGTAGGTAATGGCGGTTGGGGAAACGGCGAATCCCAATACTACACCAATCGAAATGAGAACGTAAGCGTTTCAAATGGTAACTTGCAAATAACAGCACGTAAAGAAAATTACGGAGGTAGTGCTTATACATCAGGACGTATACGTTCTTATAATAAAGTAAGTATGCGGTATGGTAAGATTGAAGCACGCATAAAATGTCCATGGGGTGCGATTGGCGTATGGCCGGCTTTCTGGATGATGGGACAAAAAATAGCCAACCCGGGGTGGCCACGTTGCGGCGAAATTGATATTATGGAGCAAATGTGCACAGGTGATCCAAATAGTTGGAACACAACACTTGCAACATATCATTGGGATGGAAATGGCGGAACAAATAGTGTCAATGACCATTCTATGTATGGATTAACTTGCAATGTTGGAGAACAATTAGGTAATCAGTACCGTATATATGGGGTTGAATGGACTCCAAGCCAATTAAAAGGATATGTTTGCGATGGAAACGGGAATAACTACAGACAAATTGTTGTTATGGATATACCAAATGATGCTTCTCGCGGATTAGATGCATTCCATCAAGCTGATAATGAGTTCTATATGATACTGAATATCGCCCTTGGCGGTAGTTATACAGGTTATGCGATTGATGGAGGTTTCAGTTCAGCAACAATGTATGTAGACTGGATTCGTATATATCAAGATTATGCTGCTTATTCAGGGTCGAAAATTACTAATAGATCTAATTTAACTACAGGTGGAGGCACCGGAGACGGTGGAGAACAAACTGTTACAGAAACAGTCGCATTCAAAAATGCAGCAACTACTCTCGAGCAAAGTAAATCATATAGCTTTAATGTAAACTACACAGTAGCAGAGCAACGCGATTTGTGGGTTGCTTTGTATAGAACTTCAAATTACGATTTAATAGGTGAATCTAAGATTGTTGTAAACAAAGGCAGCGGTACTGCAAATCTTACTATTAATTTAAATAATGTTCCTGATGCCGGTAATGACTATATCCTACTCACAGATATAAGACCTTTAAATGGAGCATGGACTACACGTATTAAACAAGAAGAAAAACGAAACGTTACAATTCAACAAAGTTGCAAAACTACAAACAAAGGAGTTGCTACTTTTTATGTGGATGCTGATTATAGCGGAAATGCTGTCAGTTTAGAAGAAGGAACATATACTAAATCACAAATGGCAGAATATTGTATCAATGACAATAGCATATCATCGATCAAAGTATTACCGGGATATAAAGTAACAACATTTATTGATGACAATTTTAATGGAACTTCTAAATCATGGACTGGAAATGTAAGTAATACAGGTAGCACATGGAACGATGTAATCTCATCAATAAAGATTGAGGCACAAGGAGTTACAGGTAAATCAGGAACGTATAAAATAAAAGGACGTAATAGTGCTATGTACTGGGATTTAAAGGGTAATGGAACAGGCGCAGGAACAATGTTGGTACAATATAATGACGAGGGTGATGAAAAATATCAACGATTCACTTTGGTTGAAATAAGTAATGGTGTTTATAACATAAAAGCCAATACTAGTGATTTAGTTTTGGATATTAAAAATGCATCTATCGATAATAGAGCTGATGTACAAACATGGACTGCAAACGGAAGTAAGTGTCAACAATATATATTAATCAAAGTTGATAATGGTTATTATCAATTTGTTGCAAGACATTGTGGTAAAGTGATAGAAGTTCCTGATAACAGTTCGGTCGCTGATAAAGAATTAAAATTATGGGATAATAACAGCCAAAAATGTTCACATTGGTTATTGGAATCCCCATCTCACGAAACATATGATTATTGGGTAATTTACAGAGATGATGTTTCTGATATGTCTTCGTATTTGGATTTGCGAAATAATGGCTTTGCAGAATGGGAAGGAACTGTAAGTGCCACAAAAGCAAGTATGTACGAAAGTAATAATGCTTTGGCATATAACATAAATGCAGCAAAAGATTCTTGGTTTGGCTTAGGAGTTTTGAATACTACAGGCACATATTATTTTGCAGATATTGCTAACTACGGTTTACATTTTGCATATAAAACCAATTACAATGGAGAGCTTTCTGTAAAATTAGGAGGTACCAATGGAGAATATGCAGTCGCGTTCACACCAAATTATGACAATAAATGGCACACAAAAGAGCTTAAACTAAGCGATTTTACTTCTAAAGGACTCGCTCTGGGTTCATGTACAAACAACTTGTTGTTTTCTATTGTAAGCGAAAAAACAACTAAAACAGGAGCAGAAATCAACATCGATGACATTTATTATTACAAAAAATCTGTTTTACCTATCGTCTTCACAGAAACAGAATCTAATAAAACAGACAATATTTCGTGCTATCAGATTTCGTCAGACATTATCCGCATAAACGGAATATCTGAAGGAACAATTATAGATATAATAGATCTAAATGGCATTAATAAAATAAGAGTTTTGGCAGAAAGCGAAACACAATATATATATGTAAGTAATCTTGTTAATGGATTATACATAGTTCGAATAAATGACACAGTTTTAAAAATAATAATTAATAACTAATATTTTAATCAAAAAAAGCAATGAAAAAATTACAGAAAATTTTCATCTGTTTATTAGCTGTTTTGCTGCCAAGTTTATCAGCATCAGCTCTTAATAAACACATTTTAGTCGGTTATTGGCATAATTTTAATAATGGTGCAGCTAATGGCCTAAAACTATCTCAAGTAAGCGATTCGTGGGACGTAATTAACTTATCGTTCGCCGAACCTACATCTGCTACAAGTGGAGAACTCGTATACAACCCTACCGCTGACAATATTTATGCATCAGCAGATGAATTTAAAAATGATATAAAAGCAGTACAATCAAAAGGTAAAAAGGTTTTGCTTTCAATTGGTGGAGCAAACGGACAAGTACGTTTGGAAACACAAACGGCTCGCGATAACTTTATTCGTACAGCAAAAAATATTATAACAACTTACGGATTAGATGGTTTAGACATAGACTTTGAAGGACATTCATTGTCATTTAACGCAGGCGATTATAACATTTCCAACCCTACTACACCTGTAATTGTAAATCTTATATATGCATTAAAAGAAATATGCAATTATTATGGCAATGATTTCTTGCTAACTTTTGCACCTGAAACTTTTTTTGTACAACAAGGATATAGCTATTACGGATCTGTTTGTTACGGATGCGATAGTAGAGCCGGTGCATACCTCCCTGTACTATATGCGATGAAAGACCGTTTATCATGGTTACAAGTTCAATATTATAATTCAGGAACGATACCTTCACCGGAAGGTTCTAATAGCTGTGGTTCTGAATCTTTTGTAGTTAATTTGGTAAAAATGTTAGCTACCGGATTCAGCCTTGCAGACCCTCAGAATCTACTAAGCGGTCCTAAATCATTTCCTGCTCTACGTCAAGATCAAATTGTAATAGGAGTTCCTTCTACAACGGGCTCTGCAGGTAGCGGTGTTCTTACAACTAACCAATACATAAGCATTTTCAATACTTTGATAAACAAAGGATACACAAATTTGCGTGGTTATATGACTTGGTCAATAAATTGGGATAAACATTACAATTATGAATGGTCTGCCCCATTACGCTCTTATTTTGATGGTTTGTTGGGTGGAACTATAACTACAGGTGGAGATGAAGAAGAAGAGGAAGAGGAAGAAAACGGAGGAGCTACAGGAACAGCTGATTGTTCAGGAATCGAACAATGGAATAGCTCTAAAGCATATAATGTATACGGCGAGTATGTAGGCAAAGAAATTGCTTACGAAGGCAATATATATACAGTTGTTACGGGCACATGGTCTCCTGCAGGTGTAACACCAAACTCGACAACATACACAGGTTTATGGACTTTAGTTCGTGCTTGTGGCAGTGGTGGCACAAATAACGATGGTGGTGATTCAGATAGTGGAAGTAATGATAACCCGGGTGAGATAACAAACGACAGAGTTCTTACACAATGCTTAAAGAAACATCTTGTAATAGGCTATTGGCACAATTTCAAAAATGGAGCATCAAACGGACTTAAATTAGCTGATGTTAATACCGGATACGATTTCTTGAACGTTTCTTTTGGTGAGACTGATGCAACAGACAGAGCTGTTGTTACTTTTGTACTCGACAATTCAATTTATGCTAATGACGCTGCATTTATTAACGATATAAAATCATGTCAAGCTCGTGGTCAAAAAGTTAATCTTTCACTTGGCGGACAAAATGGCATCATCTCTGTAAGCTCAGAAAACGATAAAAACAAATTCGTAAATAGCGTAATAGCTATTATAGAAAAATATGGATTTGATGGTTTAGATATAGACTTTGAAGGAACATCTGCCGGAGGCACAAGTTCTTCATTTATTAATCCGGGAACCAATGCTCAGTTGATGATTTCTGCAATTCGTGAAATATGCAACCACTTTGGTGATAATTTCATTTTGACAATGGCACCTGAAACTGCATACGTTCAGTTCGGTATAAATCAAGGAAGTGCACCTGCATACCTTGCTTTAATTTATGGCTTACGTGATAAACTAACCGTTTTACACGTTCAATTATATAACACAGGTAGCTCGAACGACTTATATGGGAATAATGCAAACCCGGGAACAGCTGATTATTTAGTTGCCATGTGTGATATGATGTTGCAAGGTTTTCCATGCTGCGGCACTACATTCCCTGCTTTAGCTGAAGATCAAGTTGCAATTGGTATTCCTGCTTGTACAGGTGCTGCAGGAAGCGGTATAGTATCAATGGATGAAGCCAAAAAAGCTATGAAATATTTAATCACAGGTGTAAAATCAAGTGGTATGAATTACAGCTTGAAAAAATCATCCGGATATCCAAACTTCCGTGGTATAATGACATGGTCAGTAAACTGGGATGCTACGAACAACTATTCATTGGCAAATACTTTTAATTCATATTTTACAGAGTTAGGTAACCCCTTACAAAATTGTGATGATGTTGAAGCTGACACTGAAAAGCCTTCTACTCCTTCTAATTTAAACGGAACTCCTTCAGAGACAAGTATCAATTTGTCATGGAACGCATCAAGCGATAATGTAAAAGTAAATGGTTATAACATTTATGTAAACGGCAGTAAAATAGCAAGTACAAGTTCTACATCATACAACATTACTAATTTAAGTGCCAAAACATCATATACTGTTGCAATAGAGGCTGTAGATAATTCTGGTAACAAATCTGCACAAAGCAGCATTCAAGTTACTACCCTTAATGGTGGCTCTACTGGCGACGAAACAGGTGAAGGCACAACAAGCAATTGCAACCTGCTAAGTACTATGACATATGATCATATGTTCTACGCACCAAATTGGGTCGAGATACAAACAGGTTCTGCAACAAATAATAATGGTACATGGACTATTAACTTGCCTTCGGCAACAACAGATGCATGGCAATCACAAATCTTTATTAATATAAATGATATAAGTATCAGCAATGGTACTTCATACACTGTATCTTGCGATATTACAAGCACACAAACAATAAATGCAAGCCTTATTAAAATATATCAAGACGACAATACTTTTATTGTAGGTGACGCAGCAGAACGCTTTACGCTTACCGCCAACAGCCAATACAAATACAATAAGGTTGTTAGCGCATCTGGAGCTATGACTTTAAAAAAATTATTATTCGATTTTGGAGGCAATCCTGCAAATACAAGCATCACCATTAGTAATATAGTAATTAAAGAAACATCATGTAGTGATGATAGTTCTACAGGCGATGGTGATGATGATATAGAAACAGGTACATGTACAGACCCTGAATGGAATCCTACAATGAACTATCAAGAGCCGGGAATAAGAGTGTCATACAATGGTAAAATCTATGATTGCCGAGTATGGTGGACTACAGCAGGCTCTACTCCTGATACAAACACTGCACAATGGGAATACAAAGGCGTTTGCGGAATATCAGATGATGGCGGAAATACCGGTGATGATTCGGGTAATAATGGCAACCCTGATACAGGTATTGACTACGAAAATGGTAAGAAATTTGTAGTTTACTTCCCTAACTGGGGTACATATAATGCTGCTCATTTGAATGTA
>MWBK01000205.1 GCA_002069025.1 Bacteroidetes bacterium ADurb.Bin302
AAAACTCTATTGAATGGGTATCCAAGTATGGTAGTTTAGGTGTCAGTTCATGGGATATCTCCATAGCCGATGGTATGAACGAAAAAGGCTTAGTAGCCAACATGCTTTGGTTGATTGAATCAAAATACCCTAAATTCAACAAAGAAGGTGACACAAAAGGAATGTCAATTTCTATGTGGGCACAATATGTATTAGACAATTTTGCAACCGTGGCTGAAGCAGTAAATGAGTTAGGAAAAGAATCATTCGTTATTGTTTCTGATTATATTCCGGGAACTAATAAATTTACTACACTTCACTTATCCATTTCAGATGCGACCGGCGACAATGCCATATTTGAATACATAGAAGGAAAATTGGTGATACATCATAACCCATCGTACGTTGTGTTGACCAATGACCCTCCATATGAACAACAGTTGGCAATAGCTAAATATTGGGAAAATATTCCGGGTAAAAATTTTCTTCCGGGTTCAGTAACACCGGCAGACCGTTTTGTAAGAGCTTCTTTTTTTATTAATTCCATACCACAAACGGACGATACAAGAATAGCAGTAGCAGGTGTGTTTAGTGTGATTAGAAATGTATCGGTACCATACGGCTTCAAAATTGAGGGATTTCCAAATTTATCCACAACACGTTGGCGTTGTGTAGCAGATCAAAAAGAATTGGTTTATTACTTTGAAACAGCACTCACGCCAAATACATTTTGGGTTGACCTTAAGAAAATAGATTTCAGTGAAAAAGCAGGTGTGCGAAAATTGGATTTGTCGGGCAACAAAACCTATGCAGGTGAAGTATCAGCAGAATTTAGAAAGTCTAAACCACTTCAATTTTTAGGATTATGAGCTAAAGCTTAATTAAAAATTTGAATTAAGTATTATTGTAAAGATTCAAATTACCCGATACTATTAATATCGTACGGAGTCTCTTGATAAACAAAGTAGTTTAACCAATTGGTAAATAATAAATTTGCATGGCTTTTCCAACGTACTACCGGTTTGTTGTTTGTGTCGTCATTGCGGTAATAATTTACAGGTATATTAATTTCTAAACCTTTTGCTAAATCACGTTTGTATTCTTCATCTAATGTATTTGGAGAATACTCGGAATGACCTGTAATATAAAATTCACGACCACCACGAGCCATAACCATATACACACCGGCATCATCCGATTCGGAAATAATCTTTAATTCGCGAATCTTTTCAATATCACATCTGCGTACTTCCGTATGTCGGCTGTGTGGTACATAAAATTCATCATCAAACCCTCTAAATATAGGATTCTTTTTATCAGAAACGCTATGTTTAAACACCCCAAACATTTTATGTGGTAAATCGTATTTAGGTATTCCGTAGTAGTTATAAAGGCCGGCTTGGGCAGCCCAACAAATATATAAGGTTGATGTTACATTATGTCTTGCCCAATCAAAAATGCCCTTCATTTCTTCCCAATAATTAACCTCCTCAAATTCCATTTGTTCAACAGGAGCACCGGTAATAATCATTCCATCATACTTCTGTGTGCGAATAGAATCAAAGTCTTTGTAAAACATCTGTAGATGCTTAATAGGAGTATTCTTAGATGTATGACTTTTTAATTTGACAAAATCGATTTCTATTTGCAAAGGCGAATTCGATAACAATCTTATCAAATCTGTTTCGGTAGTTATTTTAATTGGCATCAAGTTGAGAACAGCAATTTTTAGTGGACGAATCTCTTGTGTTGAAGCTCGCTCATTGTCCATTACAAAGATGTTCTCTTTTTTTAATGTCTCAATTGCTGGTAATCCTTTTGGAATATTTACTGGCATATCAATTTATTTATATGCACAAGCTAATGCTTGTTCAATGTCTGCAATAATGTCATTGGCATCTTCGATGCCTACTGAAAAACGAATTAAGTCAGGTTGTATGCCTGCTTCAATTAATTGCTCGTCAGATAATTGCCTGTGTGTATGGCTTGCCGGATGCAATACAGAAGTACGGGCATCTGCTACGTGTGTAACAATGCAAGCTAATTTAAGGCTATCCATAAATTTGATAGACTTTTCTTTTCCGCCTTTAAGACCGAAAGTAACAACACCGCAAGATGCACCATTTACAAATTGTTTCTGTGCTAATTCGTAGTATTTGCTGCTTTTTAACCCACTATAATTAACCCATGCAACTTGGTCTTGAGCTTCTAAGTATTCTGCAATTTTTTGTGCATTTTCGCAGTGGCGATGCATACGTAAATGTAATGTTTCCAAGCCAAGGTTAATCAAAAATGCATTATTAGGAGATTGTATCGAACCCAAGTCGCGCATCAATTGAACAGTTGCTTTTGTTATATATGCGACTTTACCAAAAGATTTGCAATATGCTAATCCATGATACGAAGGATCCGGCTCTGTAAGACCTTTAAATTTGTCGTGTTGAGTTTCCCAATCAAAGTTTCCACTATCAACAATACATCCACCTACAGTTAGAGCATGTCCATCCATGTATTTGGTTGTTGAATGTGTAATGATGTCGGCACCAAAATTAAATGGACGGCAGTTGATTGGAGTTGGGAATGTGTTGTCAATTATTAATGGGACTCCATTTTTATGTGCGATGCGTGCAAATTTTTCAATATCAAGTACACTCAATACAGGATTTGCTATTGTTTCTCCAAAAAGAGCTTTTGTGTTTGGGCGAAATGCTTTGTCAATTTCCTCTTCCGAACTGTCTGCATCTACAAAAGTTACATCAATACCTAATTTTCTCATAGTAACTGCAAACAAGTTGTATGTGCCTCCATATATTGATGTTGCACTTACAAAGTGATCACCGGCTTCGCATATATTAAATATCGCATAAAAATTAGCAGCTTGACCTGACGATGTTAGCATTGCGGCCATTCCACCTTCAAGGTCTGCAATTTTAGATGCAACTATATCATTAGTCGGATTTTGCAAGCGAGTGTAAAAGTATCCATTCGTTTTTAAGTCGAACAAATCTGCCATTTGTTCTGTTGTATCATATTTGAATGTAGTACTCTGATAAATGGGTAATACGCGTGGTTCGCCCGATTTAGGCTGCCATCCACCTTGAACACATATCGTGCTTAAATTTCCTTTCATTATATTTCTTTTGTAATTGGCGCAAAGTTACAAAAAAACTATCAAAAGAAAAGTATAATTATTTGAATGGCAATAGTAATATCCTACAAAAATCTTTACCTTTGTGAATATTGACGAAAAAATAATGATTGTGTATAAAAAAATAATTCTCGTTTTTATAAATCTATATATCGTTTTATCGATTCAATCGCAAGTCTTACCTGATTTTGTAAAAGCAGTGCCTTGTGATGGTGACGTGCAAACTCATCGTGTAGATATTAAAATACATCGTGTTTTAGGTGGCTTTGGACCATATTCCGGTTACGCACCTGTGATGGTCGGAGATTTAGATGGAGATAAATATCCTGAATTAGTTACCATACGTGAAGACTACAGAAATAATGGCAGTTGTGTTTTAGTTGTAAAAGGAGGAGAATGGGGAAAACATGCACTTATTTGTTTTGGTTCGGACTTCGGTTCTGACGGAGTCTCTTTAGGCTACGCATCAGGAGCAGTGGCATTGGCTCGTGTAAAAGACGGAGCAGGACGTATGATTGGCATAATATATATAGTTAATGGTACGGCTGATGCAAAAATGATACAAGCATATCGTTATAATTCAATTGAAGATATATCCCTTTGGAAAGAATCCCCTTTAATGAATAATTATTACGGCAATCCGGGAATAGCAGATTTAAATGCAGATGGAAAGCCTGAAGTTTACGTCGGCAACGAAGTTTTTGATGCATATAGTTTACAGCCTTTAGGAGTAGGAGAAGGTAATATTGGGCAGCATTTACAGCACGATGGAGCAATGTTTATGATGTCTGTAGCTGTTGATGTTATTCCGAGTAATAAAGGGCTTGAATTAATATGTGGAAATCAAATATATTCATTAGATGCATCAGGTTTAAATTTGTATCAGACTATTGGAATAAAACATGACGGATCTTCGTTAGCAGCCGATTTTGATGGTGACGGAAATATTGAAATATTAGTACGCAGTACTATGGGTAAGCTTTCAATGTACTCGCCATATAGTAATAAAGCGATATTTGTTGATGCGTATAATATGGCTTCATATCCGGCTATTGGAGATATAGATGGCGACGGATTTCCTGAAATTATAGGATTAAAAAGTAACACAAGAATGGTTGCATACAAATATGATGCAAAGCATAAACGTTTATATGAATTTTGGAGTATGTCACACACCGATATTTCATCGCAAACGCTAATGACCTTATTCGATTTTGATGGCGACGGAAAACAAGAAATAGTATATAGAGACGAAACATTACTTAGAATAATCAACGGCAGTGGTAAAAATCATATAACAGGAAAAGATACCGTTAGAGCAGGGAAACGAGTTGCGTATACGCTGTGTTCTATGAATGTTTCATCATTAACAAAAAGCGAGTATCCTGTAATAGCTGATGTTGATGCAGATGGAGAAGCAGAAATAATAGTCCCGGGTACTATGTTTGGTCCATACACAAAGGATAATACTACAATAAACATTTTTAAATCTCATCAAGATAAATGGATGCCGACTAGACATGTATGGAACCAATACGCCTATGATGCACTAAATATTAATTCGGATCTTACTGTACCTTATAATCTAGTTGATAAAACATATACTTTTCCTGATGATACAAATCACTTCAATAATTTTCTACAGCAGATGGTAATCATGGGTTCAAATGGAGGCTTTTGCAGATAAAATCGCCATTTTCAATCGTTTGATTTGGTTAATTCCTATTTAGTTGTTTGTAAAATATTAATCTATATAGCTTTTTTATAACTTTGCCCTTACCTTCAAAAGCTATATGAATAAATCGATAACCAGGGTATTGCTCCTTTTGCTTTGTCTTCTTTTGAACCCTTTCCAGGAGGCATATTCTGTATGTGTACGTAATGATGCGGGTTTATCAGTATTACGAATATATTGGTGGAATGGCGGGTCTGCATGCGATTGGAGCACTAGACCCGATATGACAGATAACGGCGATGGCTGGTGGTGCTACGACACAGGCAATGCCAAAAACTTCAAAGTATCAGGCAGTGATGATAGCTTTCAATCATCAGAACTATATATTGACGGCGGCTTCGCAGATAAATACTATATTTTATCCTCAGACAAACAACTTACCGAAACAACACCTCCAATCCCAACAGGATTATATATATCGGCAGATATACCTAACAAGGTAGCTCCTTCAACAACAGTAACACTTACTGCAAATAATTCAACATCCTTATGCGAATGGAGTTATTCTGACAATGGAACCCATTGGACCTCATATCTTGGTGCCGTAAGTGGTCCAAATTCTACCATAATAACTCCAAATCCAAGTAGCAACACTTATTATCGTGTAACGTCAGGCTCAGAATCAGCAACATATCAAATATTAATGGAAACCATGGCATTTGCCATAACCGGTGGTGTAAACGGGACTCCGGCATGGCATACAACACCAACTACTGCAGATATGTTTCAGGCTGATGAATCAAGTAGAATGGTAATGAGCTTTATTTATAGCAGCGGTCAAAAATTTAAAATTTTAGCAAAAGACGGTGGTGTAGCAGACGTAGATTGGGGATGGGGTTCACAATTAAATGTTACAAATGGCGCAAACATAAGTGGTGGAACCGGCGATTTGCAAATAGATAATTTTGCAAATGGTGATGCGGTAACTTTGGTTCTTACAAAATCAGGGGGAACTTACACTTTATCGGCTGAGGCTGGACTGTTACTATCAATACAATCAGATCTTCCTAACCCTATAACGCAGGGTGATGATTTGCATCTTACAGCAATAGGAGCAGAAAGTCAATGTACTTGGGAGTATTCGCAAGATGGAATAGAATGGAAAACTTATATAGGCGAAGTATCAGGTACAAACGATGAAATAATAGCTCCTAAACCAATGACGGGCACATATTATAAAGTTAGTTCTGATGGTAAATCGGCTGTTTATAAAGTTGAAGTAATTATTACTTGTGATTCAGATAAAACGCAAACACATTTAGATGTTGATTTTGGAGTTCTGTCAAGTGCTACGGCGCGTGTAGAAACTTCAGGTGATGGTGTTATCAATACATCTGTATATAGCTATTCACCTGAGGGCAAAGAAATACATGATGGTTGGTATGCCATACTTACAAATCCTTTGTATGGAGG
>MWBK01000206.1 GCA_002069025.1 Bacteroidetes bacterium ADurb.Bin302
CCGAGGGGTTAGAAGCAGGGCTTTTTAAAGGTGCAACCCTGCGAGAACCTAACCGTCATAAACTGGAAAATGCTTTATGTAACTGTTGCCTCACTGGTAAAACTTACGATATCATTCAACCAGTGTTTGGTACGTTTTACAATTCTGCTCGGTGATGAATCAGTCTAACCGCTGACCTCAGCCCATCAACCCGTACCGCTGACGACTTTATACCCAGAACCTTCGCCTATTCAACCCTCAGACTTACTACACTTTGAAACCCGTCACACCTTGCACGCCCTAAACAAGGGACTTACTGCCGTTTCTACTGCCGGAAGGATTTGGTATACGCTCTTGGAGCACCTACCGACCGCAACTATGACCGAATTTCATCGTTCCTCTATCCAGTGAACTACGGTTCAACTGTTTTCGGATTGAATCAGACCCACCCACCGAAGAAGGTAGGAACTGGTACTTTACCATTAAATGGGTTTTTAACGTGTTTTCCATTCACGCCCTATTTAGGAAACAGGGAACGCATGCACCTGTCACGTGCATATAACTACTGCATTCATGGGAGTTTATCTTTCCCCTGTCTTTATAATAGCACATTTCAAATTGTTTGTCAATAGTTTTTTTAAAAATTTTTTAAAAATTTTTTTTAAACCGTCGAACGTCTGAAATTATGCTATTGTCAAGATATGAACGGCACTTTTGCCGTGTACCTTTTGGGTACATTCTTATTATAAACCCATGTAATAGAAAAGTCAACAGTTTTTTATTCGTCATTTTAAACGAATTCAAAAAAAACGTTTACACCGACGTATTTACGGACTTTAGACTCGAAAAAACTTTAAAAATTCTTGTTTTACTTTAGTATAGTAAAGTATCTATGATTCAGATTATGCATATTGCACAAATCATTCTTTGTATTATATATAGTATACCGACAGCAAAAATTCAGACTATACTATGATTTTCAAAATTGATTTTTTGCACAAAAGTATTTAACAATTGTTTATAGTTTTTGATATCACTTAAATGATTAATTAAATAGATATTTAAGTAGTAATAAATAAATGATATATTGATATATTATATATTGATATATTATATATTGATATATTATATATTGATATGAGTATATATTGATATGAGTATTACCGATATAATGAAATGGCTGTTAGTCATTTTTGATATTTATGCATTTATTCATGAATTATTCATTGCATAAACTTGCAAATTAAAGTTTTATGGGATTTGTGGGCGTATGTTTTATTCATTTTTGTAGTTGTTTGTGGGTTGCACGTCTATTCAATATAGGATTTTATCTAATTTCAAGGAATTCTGGTATAATTTGGATGCATAATTGCAAGCCTGCTATGCATAAAATGCATATCAGAAAATCTCAAAATTCTGTTGTCGCTTTTTAGTCAAAACGCGACAATGAATGTGAAAATCAGAGGTCAAAATGGATTTTCTGATACCTATGAGAGACCGTAGGGGGTGTATTTGCATCGATTGCGAGGTTCGAGCCAACCGTGAGCGTTAGAGTTGTAAAAAACAACCCAGTTGTGGTAATTTTGGAAACTGGAGCTGACGCACCATGTTGAAGCTGACTTCACCCGACCCTCTAATCGGTTCACATGACCCGATAATATAATCACATGAACCTCCCCAAAATTCCCACTTGACAAATTACCAATTTTATGATATAATAAATAATGAGGGAGGTGATATATATGCCAGTACGTAAAGGCACACCGATTCAGCTCTTAGCCCAAAAGTACAAATATCCATCCATAGTACTAAGGGAAGTCTATGATAGATACAGAAAAACCATGCCCCATGAAGAAGCCATGAAGAAAGTAGAACAGGCTATTCTGAAGAGGACTGAAAAAGAATAAGGAGGGGGGGTGATAAAGCATGAAGTACAAATGTAAAGCAGTTCTGCATACATCCATCTCTGATACAGTAGAAGCACTGACAGAGAAGGTAGCCAAGAAGAAGATAGAAGAAAAGCTTGCAAAGAAGATAGCATACGCCAATATCTTTGACTACGTGAAAGTAACAGTAGAACCTATCGAAGAAGAAGAATAACTTTCAACATTATCCACACAGTTTTCAACAATTGTGTGGATATTTTTTCAACACTTTCAACAGAGTTTTTAACATTTCAACAGTTTCCACATAGTTTTCCACATATAGTTTTCAACACTTTCAACTTATCAACATTTCTCCACAATCTTTCAACACAGTTATCAACAGTAATAAATCCCATGCCTACGTTGATACAGACCTACTTCAACACTTTCAACATCTCTACTGCTACTGCTGTTTTACTTTTAATATTAATATTATTATTATTTTAAATGAAATAAAAAGAAAAGTTTTCAACATAAAACAAATAAAAATAAATAAAAAAAGAAAAGTTTTCAACATAAAACAAATAAAAATAAATAAAAAAAGAAAAGTTTTTAATCTTTTTTAAATAAAAATTAAATAAAAATAAAATAATTTAAATAAAAATAAACTTGACAAATAAATAAAAGTATGTTATAATAAATAAAATAAAACTTTTAAGGAGGGTTCAATATGACCAGAGATGAACGCAGAAGGAGAGACCGTAGTAAGGCTCTATCCAGAATGAGACGACATATAGACAAAGCTCCATGGTTGACTGACGAGGACTACACCCTTATGAAGTTCACCAACAACAACTACGTGAACGAGACAGCTTGGAAACACAAGACCAACCGTAGGAGGGGGCACAGTACCTACAGGTCTAAGGGAGCATACAGCGGCTACTATGGTTACACTGCCTCAGACCAGAGGAAGATAGACAGCCTTGACAGTAGCCTTCATGAGGAGTGGACGAGTGAAGAAGATTGATGCTATGATTGTAGCAACGTTCTTATCCACAATATTCTATTCATCAGCATACCCACATATACACCAGATAGTGATAACTCAGTTGCCATCAGAAGCAATCAGCTATAACCAAATCATAAATTGTATTGCTCTGATAGTAACTTGTGCAGTATGGAACAAATACTCAGACAAACTATTCAAGTATTACAACCTATTCTGTACACTGGAGACAGCATCATATATTCTGATAGTGACGTATGCAATAAGGACTGATAATCTGTATGGGTATTATATGCTCGATACACTTGACTTTGCCATTATAACGAATAACATAATACGTGGAGGAACTAAACTCAGAGCTATCCTGTATAACACAGAGAAGAAGAGAGAGCGGTTTGATAATAACAACTGTATTGCCAGTTCATTAGCAACACTGCTTGGGTCTGGAATATCACTGATACTCAATCTTGATATTAACTCATTGCTCATTATCTCTGCTGTAGGAGGCTGTATAGACAATGTAATCTACATGGGTATTTATACTAAGAACAGGAGGTGTAATCATGGAACTAAAGACAGTAATTATCAGAACCAAGTATGAAGAAAGTCACTGTACAAACGTAGTAGCTTTGACAGTGAATCACAGAGATGATACTGATGTGATAACTGTTGATGTAACATTCAGCATGGGAATAATGCAGACATTTAACGACGTATTAAGCTATGAAGTAGTTATCCCAGATAAGGATGTACCAACAGACAAGAATCTGTATTTACTCGGTTAATCTGCGATGAAATAACGTGTGTGTGAAAATGCACACGTTATTCTTAGTTAAGGAGGAATGATTATGAAAAGAACTATAGGCTACGGAGATAATATGACAGTATTCTATCCAACACATGAATTCATAACAGCCGCTCTTGAATATGATAAGAAAAAGAATCCAGTAACACTAATGAAGCTTACTAAGGCAGGAATAGGCAATAGCCAGAAGGTGAATGATATTGTATATAAAATCATCATTGCCAGAAGCAAGCAGAGAACATTAGGACACATACACTACAACAACAATGAGGAGGAATCAAAACATGGTATATATGACAAGTATCATATGTGATAAGTTTGTAACAAGAACATTTAACAAGGTGAAGGAATTCTCTGAAAAGGAAATCAGAATCATAAAGGAATCACCGTACAGGGTCACAGTATTCAAGGGTGCAGTAGAGATTGAGAGTTTCGTATGCACTGACCAAGAATCACTTGACGAGCTTGTAAATGAGATTACACTTAAGGCACAAGAATCTGATGATATTACTTTTGAAGTAAACCCAGACCTTCAGACATTAACAGAGAGACAATTAACGGAGGAAGAATAATGGACGCAACAAGAATTACAAACTGTTTACAGGATTATGAGAAGTTACTTGACCGAGCAGACAGAATCATAGCAGTGACAGAGGGAAGAACATTTTACACTACAGAAGTCAAGCTTTCAAATATAACACCAAACGCAATAATCATAGACTGTTATGACGGAGCTTTATCGTACTATGAAGACGCAAGAATAAGAATTCCTATTGACCTGTTCGAGAACGAATTCAACGAGGATGAAGTAAAAAAGGCAAAGGAAAGAGGTGATATTGTCCGTGTATAGAATCAACATGAGCAGACTGTATGAGTATACAAAACCAAAGTCACTGGAACTACACAAACAACATGTAATGTTTCTACAGGCTCTTATCAAGTGGTATGAGAAGAAAAGTATAAGGAACTTTGTAAGGCTTGTACCTGTAGCAAGTACAAAGAAACTACCAATAGGAATTGTACTTGGATTAGCCTTCATCATAAGAGGGGAAATAACAAAGAAATATGAAAGACTTGTACAAGAATTAATCAGAGAAAAAGTGATATATAAGACATAGTATATTTGAGAGTAGTATAATAAAAATGGTCATACGAGCTTTTTGCGAGTATGGCTATTTTTATTATACGTAAAGGTTGACTAACATTGCACAGTTATATGATATGGTATAAGTATACTATAACCTATAGGTATATATAATATATAATATATACTTAATTGTAATACATAACCCTTATCTGCGAGGGGTTTCCTTGTAAACCCCTCCCTCTCCCCCCACTCGCCCTTTGCTACGCAAAGGACTCAACAGAGAATTATTATTTTTTATGAATATCAGAGTATGGGCTTCAGTGTATCCATAATCTCTCCCTCTGGCTCGCTTCGCTCACTCATGCGACACAATGATTTCATCACTCTGTCTCCAGAATCTTCGGTTCTCATGGAGTGGCTGTCGCCCCTCCCACTGCATTGCTTCGCAATGCCTATTAATATATAATAGGGGGAATCTGTAACTCACGTAGGTACGTTAGTTACAAGATTTTTTTGTAACTAAAATGAGGAGTAAATTGGGAATCTTTTCCAGTAACAAAGTACGTAAATATGTGGTTTGTTATTTTGCGATTCTCTCAAACCACGCATTTACGTCGATTGAGAGTTGTAACTAAAATGAGGAGTAAATTGGGAATCTTTTCCAGTATGCTTGTAAACCACGTATCTATTGGGTTTGAACGCATTTGTAACTAAAATGAGGAGTAAATTGGGAAAATATACCAGAACCATCTCTCATAAATAGGACTTGGCAATAAAGTTCAAATTTTGAAAAACTCGTATTTTATGACCCCAAAAAAATTTTTTAAAATATGTTGACAATTGAAATCATATATGTTATAATAGAATTAGAAAGGAGGTGTTCAATTGAAGAAGTACACTTATGAACAAGCTTTAGAATTAGCTAACATCAGTCACAATCAGAGCTGTAGGCTTAAAGATATATATAACAAAATCCCAGAACTTAAAAAGTATTGTGATGATAACGAGATTGAGCTTGTTACCAGAACAAAAGAAGAAAAGGAAACTATTCGAGAAATCTGTTCCGA
This sequence comes from Bacteroidetes bacterium ADurb.Bin302, assembly GCA_002069025.1. The sequence continues at coordinate 5,810 of MWBK01000206.1, forward strand.
AGCGAATCAGCAGAATCAAGATATTCATACTGACGAGGAAAAGGTATCTACTAAAGGTAAAGGAAGTCTCTATTGCAAATGTTTTTTAAAGAAGGAGAGAAATATGTTAGATAATCTTAAGCCACAGTATATTTCAAGATTAGTCTTTTTAGCTACGTATATATCAACAGAGGATAACTACCTCAGATTTGATGTAGGAAACAAAGACTATATCGAATTCAAGAACATCATCGACCTGCTTAGAGTATCTAAAATGGAAGCGTATAGGACGATGAACGCTTTTGAAGAAGCAGGATATATAATCAAAGACAAAAAAGGTTATAAGGTTAATAGGGAATTCTTTCATAGAGGAAAGGACTTATTAAGACCTCTTGGAGAAGGAGAACGCTATACTCGTTTATATCATGAACATGTAAGAACTCTGTACAGAGGTGTAGGAGAAGGTGCGCATAAATACCTCGGATTTGTTTATGCAATGCTGTATTATGTGAATATTAACTTCAACGTATTATGTTGGAATCCTTACGAGAAAGACCCACACAATATTATCCCGATGACAATAGAGGAATTCATGGGTTTACTTGGTCTTGATAAGAAAAATGTGAATAGAGTTATTAATTCTCTTAATACTCTGGTATTTGAATTCAACCGAGGAAGAGAAGCTTTGCTTATTAGAATCAAGAATGTCTATGATGCTAATAAAGAGAAAGCTATCAAGGATTTTGTTATAGTAAATCCTTATGTAGCATATGGTGGAAACAGAAACGTTGAAGGAATAACTACCCGTGATTGCTGTGAATATGTTCTATACTGGAGCGAAAACGCTGTAAAGTATAAGTATTCGCAGAAGCAGGACTGGTAATTTTAAAGGAGAAACAGTAATGAAGTATTTATTCTATGCAAACTTTGCACTGTCTGGATTCAAAGCTTATGTCTGTGAGACAGATGATCCGTTTCATACAATGGGCGAGATGCATTATAGAACCATGGAACGTATCGACAGACTGACTTTCAGAGAATATAATGAGACCAGTGTAAAATATATTACTGAAGAGAAAGGTTTAAAGATAAACAAATGGACAGACAAATACAGAAAGCAGGTGAATGGATGAAAGCGAAAATAATCATTACTCTTATATTTGCTATTCTGTATCCAGTAGTGCTGTTGATATTGTTCCCTTTAGGACTGGTATGTGCTATTGGTAATTTTATTTGTGATTTTTTCGATAAATTGTTTTTTGAAATGAGAGTAAATTATATCTCAAACATTAAATATCTTATAGAAAAATTAAAAAACTTTTAAAAAAACGCTTGACATCTGAAATATAATGTGTTATAATAATCTTGTGAGGTAAAGAAAACCACACAAGATTAATTTTTTAATGGAGGATTTCAATATGTTCACAGAAGAAGAAATCAAAGAACTTGACGAGATATACGCAGGACACATCGAATCAGCATCACACCAAGACACAGAGGGAGCGCACAGACAGGCTGACGAGCATCTGGTAGAACTCTTGAAAGAGTTAGGCTTCGAGAAGACCGTCGAAGAATATGAATCAATGTACAAGTGGTATGCATAATTAACAGGAGGAATTTTCAATGAGACACAATGTAAGAGACACAGAAGTAAAGAGCGTATCAGTCCCAACTACTAAGCAGGTAAACAAGGTTATCAAGGAACTCCGTAGCTACGGCATCAAGGTATCATCAGTACCTTCCTTCAGTAGGGTATCAGACCTTATGAGATGGAGAGATAATCTTATTGAAGAGGCTGATGAAGAATGAAGCCAATCTCTTACGATGAAGTCTGCACAGCTTCAAAGGAGCAGATAGTAGAATTCATTAACAGAAGACAGAGACAGATACTTGTTCATAGCTATCTCTATGAAGACAGGAACACAAATATAATAGATGATTCGACATGGGATTTATGGGCTAAACAGCTTGCAGGTCTTATGACCAGACCAGAGGCGAAGGACAGTGCTTACTATAAATACTTCGATGGTTGGACTGGCGATACTGCATCTGATTTACAGGAAACCTATAGATTGCCAGAGATAATGGATAAAGGTAATTCATTACTTGAAACAGAAAGGGGGCACATATGAAATATTATGATGCGAATGACAAGGAAATAGATAAAGCTACTTATCAGCAGATTGTTTTCAAGGAAGGATATTATGCTGATTATGTTAATTACGGCATTTACTGGTACAGTTACTGGTACGGTCATGATGATAAAATCGTAGCGAGCAAGAGGGAAATCTCTGCACCAGAAGATATTTAACAGGAGGAACGGTTAATGGAAGTAAAACTTATTAGTTGGACTAAAGACCCAATCGGAACGGTTGCTAAGGCGGCAAGCATGTGTTATGCAAGTGAACCAAGCAGGAACGTAGTTAGAGGATGCATCAAGTCTGGTCATACCTCAATTCTTGAAATGGCAAACTATACATTTGAAATTAGAGGGATAAGTAGAAGTTGCTTAATGCAACTGACCAGACATAGACACGCAAGCTATGCAGTTGAATCTCAGAGATACGTTACGTATGACGATGTAGACTGGGTTACTACTGGTCTTCCTCTTGTTTTATCTCCTATGATTGAACAGCAGGCAGATGTATCTCTTGAAGCATATAAGGACATGGTTGCTATGAAGCACAGGGCTGAAGATGCGAGAGCGGTTCTCCCAAACTGTATGCCCACAAATCTTGTGATGACTATGAACCTAAGAGCTATGATGAACTTCATGCATGAAAGACTCTGTAGTTTAGCTCAGACCGAAATCAGAATGCTTGCAACTGAGATGAAGAAATGCGTTATCGCATGTCCAGACCATACAGAAGAGGATGCTGATATCATTAAATCTATCCTTGTTTCTAAGTGTCAAGCAAGAGAAATCCCTTACTGTACAGAAAGAAAATGGTGCGGCAGAGCCCCTAATGTTGAAGCTGTTAAGAAGTTAATCTTTGACGGTCATCAGCTCCAGAACGCAGTTGAAAGTTTTGCAAACGGGGCTGCATTAAAGGAACTCGCAGAGGAAGCGAAAAATTTTTCTGAAAAAGTTTCTGAAAACTCTTGACAATGAATAAATAGTGTGTTATAATGTAGATACTGAAAGAAGAACAAACGGTATCTACATTATATTTTTAAAGGAGTTTTTATCATGAACACATTAAATGAGTATCAGCAGAGAGTCGTAGATGAAGTCGAAAGAAATATCTGTGTCATCAGTTCGGCGGCAAGTGGCAAAGCCATCTGCAATTCAGATGTAGTTCCTACGCCAGAGGGAATGAGAAAGGTATCAGACATCAGAGAAGGTGATTATCTCTTTGACAGACTCGGCAGACCAACTAAAGTCTTAGGAGTATTCCCACAGGGAGAGAAAGAGGTATATGAAATTACTTTCGGTGATGGTCGAACAGCAAGATGCAGTGATGAACACATCTGGAGAGTTAACAAGACTACATGGGGTAACAAGGACAAATGGAAGGACATGACATTAAAAGAGATTATGTCTGAACCATTAATTAATAATAGCAGAGGAGCATATTTCAGAATACCTAACAGCCATGCTGTAGAATATTCTAAGAAGGATTATAAAGTAAATCCTTATATCATAGGAGCATTTCTTGGAGATGGTTGTTGCTTAGAACACGCTTTAACAATCTCATGCGGAGATTCTGAAGTTGCAGAACATATAGCAGAATTGCTTGGAGAAAACGTAACTGTTAAAGAACAGAGTGAATCAAATTACAGTTATGTATTCTATTCAAATGGAATATCTATAAAAACAAAGGGTGCTTTACCAGAAGAGCTTATAACTTATAGCTATAACAAACACATTCCTATAGAATATAAGTATGGAAGCAAAGAACAGAGAATGGAACTTATAAACGGACTGTTCGATACTGACGGATGTTGCACTATTGACAATAGAAAAGGACATAAGCTTTGCTCAAATATTACGTTTAGTACAACAAGCAAGAGATTAGCTGAAGATGTAAAAGAGGTTCTTGGTTCTTTAGGTATCATATCTGATATATCTCTTGATAAGAGAACTGAGAAGTACACATCTGGTAATTGTTTTACTGTTTATGCAAGAATCCCGAATGAATTAAAACCAGATTTTTTCTATATAGAGAGAAAGAAGAATATTGCTCGTACAACAGAAAACGAATTTCAGAAAAAATCATTCAATACTACTACGATAAGAAAGATTGAATCTCTGGGATATAAGGAAGAAATGACTTGTTTCTATGTTGACAACGATGAACACTTATTCCTTATGAATGACTTTGTTGTTACTCATAACACAGAGGTAATCACAAGAAGAGTTTTGAATATTGTAAATGGTCACGGAGTTGACCCTTCAAGAATTCTCTGTGTGTCTTTTTCAAAGGATGCATCAGTTACTCTTAATCAGAGATTTGAGAAGAACGGAGTGAAGGGTGTAAACTGTAAAACATTTCATGCTTTAGCTCTTTCAATTGTCAAGCTTGTTTATCCAAGTAAACAGATTTGGACTAAGGATTATGAAAAGGTAAATGTTATCAAGAAAATCTGTGTGAACAATAAGTTCTGTCTCAATCAGAATTCTGTACCGACAGGTGAAATCATGGCATACATTACAAGTAGACAGATGAAAGTACCTTGTCAAGTTGAAATGTCTCTTGATGAAGATACTCTTAAGGAAATTTTTGACCTGTATAACGAGTTTAAGGTTTCAAAGAATCTTATCGAATTCAATGATATGGTAGATATGGCTGTTGAAATTCTCAATGAAAAGCCTGTTGTCCGTGAAAAGTATGAGAACTTATATGACTACATCATGATGGATGAATTTCAAGACGTATCTGCTGACCAGTATGCGTTTGCAAAGATACTTGGAAAGAAAGCAAACATGATGGTTGTAGGTGATGTTCAGCAATGTCAGCCAGAAGGAACTAAGATTATGCTTAGAAACGGAGTGATAAAGCCTATCGAGGAAATTAAAGCAGGTGACAGTGTTGTATGGTATAACAATAATAAGGCGTATTTAAGTGGAGTATATACTACAGAGAATTGTGTAGAGAAAAGAGTTAAGCAGGTTGCAAGCAGAGACTTTTGCGACGATAACTTAATTACTATTTTTACTGAAAATGGAGAAAGTTCTTCTTATACTCCAAATCATATTTGTTTCGCAAAGTTAAGAAAGAGCGAATATAATCACATTGTATATTTAATGTGTGATGATAGTTATAGATTTAGAATAGGAAAGATTATTCTTAACTCAGAAAAAACTGGTCACGTAAATCCTTGGAGACAGAAAATGTATGCTGAAGGATGTAGTAAAATATGGATATTAAAGAGTTTTAAAACAGACTTAGAAGCCAGAGTATTAGAACAGAAACTCAGTTATAAGTATTCTATCCCTCAGACATGTTGGCGGACAAATAAAGTTAAGTGGACAAAGGAAGATATTGATTATATTTACGAGGGATTAGATACGTGTAAAAGTGCAGAACTGCTTTTAAAGGAATTCAACAGAGACATAAGATACCCACTACTTGATAAAGAAATGGATAAAAGTGATAATATTCATTATGCAAAAAATGCTGTGGCTGAAACATATGCCGCAAACTTAATGCCAGAAAATATGGAAGTTATTGTGTACGATAGAACAAAGAGCCGTAGAAAGAGATATGAAAAAATCTCAAAGATAGAATATAAACACATAACAGAACCAATTAAGGTTTATAGTTTAGAAGTAGAGGGAGGAACATATGTTGCAGATAATATTGTAACTCACAATTGTATTTACGGCTTCAGAGGCGGTTTATCTAAATTCATGCTGAGTTTCATTGAAGACTTTAACGCAGTAAGAATGTTCCTACCAGTGAACTATAGATGTAACGATAAGATTGTTGAAATGGCAAATTGCCTCACTCATGTAAGTAAAGATGCAATCGCAAACAAGTATATAGACAGTATCCCTTTTAGACTGTCTAATGTAATTCCAGATATCTTAACATTTCCTAATTCGGAACTGGAAAAGAATTTTGTTCTTAATACTATTAAGGATAAGAAATTCGCATATAAAGACAATCTTATTCTTGCCAGAACAAACAGACAGCTTTATGATATTTTCTCATATCTTATTGAGAACAATATTCCTTGTAAGCTGATTGGCTCACTCCCATTCTACAAGCTTTCAGAAATATCTACAATCCTCAGCTACCTTAAGTTCTTAAACAATACAGACAATAATCAAGCTTTCATGGCAATTATCAACAAGCCAAACAGATGCATTCCTAAGACTCTTATTGAAGGAATAGAAGAATGTACTGGATACGGTGAGAGCATGTATGAGAGAATGGTTTCTGGTGAAGGCATTGAGCTTAAGTATATAAGAAACATAATGGAGCTTAGGAACTTCGTTAATAAGTTCAACCTTCAGACTTTCCACAATGTCAAGGAGATTATTGAATACATCGTTGAAGAGCTTGAACTCAATATCTGCTTAACTGAAAGATGTTCTGATGCAGAGGCTGTAAATTCTGTTCTTGAAAACATTGATACTCTTAAGGGAAGATGTGAAAAGTATCCTACAATCAAAGATTTTCTTATGGCTGTTAAGAAGGAATATGAAGCCTGCGACAAGATAGATGATAAGACTGATGCAGTAATCCTTGAAACAATTCATAAGTCAAAGGGTGCTGAAGCTCCAAGAGTATTTGTAACAGGCTTTTCAGAAGGACTTCTCCCACATGCTAATGCTATTTCTGAAGAAGAAGAACTTCATATCTTCTACGTAGCAGTGACAAGAGCGAGAGATGAACTTCATATCATGCACTCAAACAATGTAGGGATAAAGAAACTGTCAATTTCAAGATTTGCAAAATACGTGGAGGATTATATAAGGTAATTAAAAACATAGAAATATATGAATAAACATAGATATATATAAGAGTGGTGATGTCAATTGATTGTAAGTTATAAAACTGAAATTAATCCTACACAGGAACAAATACAAAAGATAAAACAAACAATAGGTACATGCAGGTATATATATAACTTTTATCTTGCCATACAAAAAGAAAGAATATATCCTGTACAGGATAAAGGAAACCATTACAGACATTAATGAGGGTACACCTTCTGAAGAAAAGAAAATGGTTTGTAAATTTCTGTTAAATTATATAAATATTCTCGAAAAAACTTATTTATAAGTATTGACAAACTGAAAATAATATGTTATAATAGTGGTAGATGAAAAATCTATCACTATATTTTTTTAGGAGGGATTAAATGAAATCGAATATTTTCCCAAGGTTCATACTTAAGTTGGAAAGTAAAGATATCATTGATAGTGATTTTGACTATGCAATCACATTGAATGAAGCAAGACGTAAGGACGAAGTAATATCAATCTCTGATAGCCAGATAATCAGATGGATAGACAAGAAAAATGGCTACAACAGAGAGAAGGCAAAGAAGGAATATGATTCTCTTCATGCAAAGATAAAGCGTCCTAAGAGAACCAAGGATGGAATCAAGCAGTTATACAGCAGACTTGATGAACTTCAGTTCATACCAGAATTAATAAACGTTGTTATGAGCAAGGATAAGGACATAGACTTACTTGATGAAGGCTTCTGTGTAAATGGTGTCTACTATACCAGATTCGTAGGTTCACCTAACCAAGTAAAGAAGAAGACTGTAACCTATTCTTCTATCACAAACTACTTAAATGATAAGAGTGATAATGGAAGAAACAAAGAAGTAAAGATGGTTGTTGCCAAGTTTGAAGCTTATAAAGCGCTGAATATGTCCGGCTCTTTCCCAGTAACAAACACGGATAGGATTCTTGTAGTAGATGACCTTACAACCACATTTGAAGAGGATGTAATTGTTCTTTCTGAAGAAGGTGAAGAACCAACATACAGCGAACAGAGGAGAACAATTGAGCTTGATGAATCAGATGGATATGGATTAATCAGTCCAGAGCAAGCTGAAATATGGTCTAAGGACATGCATCTTGATTATCTTATTAGTGGATGCTGTGTGCGACACGCTTTCACAAAGGGCATGGTTGCTGTATTCGACTTTAAAGAATTCGCAAGAGAGCATGGCAAGAGATTTGTCAAGGATGTCTGGGGAAAAGAACATGATATCTTCGATATTGATATTGTGTTGACCACATCCATGCTTAAACTGTGGAGTTCATACGATTCAATTGACAGCTTTATTGGGAACAGTAAGAAGAATGACTTTAGTTTTTCTGTTACAAAGATTACTTCATCGAAGCTTGACGAAGTGAGAACGCTGAACTATCAGTTTATCCAGAGCTATGACTTAAGTGATAATGATATCAAAGAGCTTTACGCTCTTACAATTTCTGAAATCAAGGATGTCATCCATGGAGATATAAACAAAGCTATACTCTTCTTAAAGGGTGTTTCAGTCACAGATGATAATGCAACCATTGGAGAAGATGACTTTGTTAAAGCTATGATGATAGAAGACTCTATGGCAGATGACCCTTATGTTATTGATAGAATCAACTGTCTGATTAAGAAGAAGATAAAGGATGCAAAGATTGGTGTTCTTAAGGTAAAGGGAAACTATGGTATAGTAGTTGGAGACCCTTACGCTTTATGTCAACACATATTTGGTCTGGATGTTAAGAACGAAGAATACGGTCTTCTTAAGGCAGGAGAAATTTATCACAAGTTCTGGAAGGATAAAGGTGTTGATGAAGTAGTAATGTTCAGAGCACCGATGTCTTGTCACAACAATATAAGAAAAGTAAAAATTGCTGATAGTGAGAAAATGAACAAGTGGTACAAATATTGTGAAGGCTTGATTATGCTCAATGCTCATGATAGTATTTGTCACTCACTGAATGGAATGGATAAAGATTCTGACATTGCTTTCTCAACAAATAATAAAGTTCTGTTGAATAGATGGGTGAAAACACCTGCTATTATCTGCCCTCAGAAATCAGCAGAGAAGAATGTTGTTACGCCAGACGGACTGAGAGAAGCAAACAAGAACGCCTTTGGCTCTAAGGTAGGAGCAATCACAAATAGAGTAACGAGTATGTTCGATATGTTACCTCTCTTCCCGAAAGGAAGCCCAGAATACGAAGCTCTTCAGTATAGAATCAAGTGCGGTCAGCTTTATCAGCAGAATGATATTGACTCTACAAAAGGTATCGTATCAAAACCAATGCCTAAATATTGGTATATCAAGATAAAACCTAAGAAGGATGAAGAACTTTCTGAAGAAGATATCTTCAACAATTCAATCTGCGTAGATAAGAAGCCATACTTCATGAGATACATCTATGAAGAAGAGAATAAGAAGTACACTCAGTATAAGACCAATGCTATAAAAGAGTGTAGAAGACTTCTTGGCTGTGAACTTGAATTAATCCTTAGTGTGGACTATGATACTCTTACTGAAGAACAGAAGGAATATCGAGACAAATATATTAAGTACATGCCGCTCAATGATAACGGATGCGTTATGAATCGTCTGTGTCATGCTATAGAAAAGGAATTTGAGAACTACACATCTTCTGTGAAAGCTTCAAATCGGTTCGACTATACCATATTAAAGACACCAAATGTGAACTATGATTCAAACTTATTCAAAGGCATGGTTGAAATATATCTTGAATATATGAGTCAAAGAGCTTCATGTGTCGCTGAACACAGAAATAAGAGGATGACGAAGGAAGATTTTTCTTCAAACCTCAATTTAATCTCTGAAGAATATAAAAGAAAATGTAAAGAAATTTGTCCTAATGAAGAAGTGCTTTGTAATATCGTTCTGGATATTTGCTATACGAATAACAAATCAAAGTCTTTTGCATGGGAAATGTGTGGCAGACAGATTATCAAGAACCTTCTGAAGAGGAATGATTATAAGATTAATTACCTTGTAAAGTCTTCTGATGGAGATATTGAATACGATGGCTACAAGTTTGAAAGGAGAACAACATATGTTGATAATGAATGAAAGTAAAGCAGTTGATAATATTTTTAACAGAGAATATGATGAAATGACACCTGCTCAGATGGTATCTATTCTTTGCAAGTACTATTTACAGAAGGAGGGGTTGTCTCCTCTGGAAGTAAAGAGCAAAGCAACATCCTTCATCAAGGATGATTTATGCAGGGTTGACCATGACAAGTGGGGAACATTTATTGATAAGAGCATTAAGATAGCAGAAACATCCAAGTGGAAGGATGTAGAATATATTCCTATTACAAATAAGGAAAAGGAGCTTATTAAGAAGTACCCAAAAAGATTGCAGAAGATTCTGTTTACTATAATAGTACTTGGAAAGTTCTATTATCTTACCAAGGGAAGCACATGGATTAATGATAATACACATGTAATATTTGATTTGGCTCATGTGTCATATCTCTCGTCATCTGAAAGAGATTATCTCATTCATTCATTCTTTAAAGATGGGCTGATATCTCTCCCGAAAAGAATTGATAGTACAGCATTTAAAGTAGATTGCTGTGACCTTGAAGGAGAATGTGTATTTAAAGTGACAAGTCTTAAAGACTTAGGACTCTGGTGGTTTATCTGCAATGGGAATAAGAAGTATAGAGTATGTAAGAAATGCGGTGCAATATATGAGAAAACAGGAGCAAGAGATTTATTCTGCCAGAAGTGTAGAGGATATCAGAATAGTAAGAAGGTAGTAACATGTATTGACTGCGGTAAGAATTTCACTGTAGAAGGAGTAAGGGCAGGTTGTTCAAAAAGATGCCCTGTTTGCCAGAAATACCATGATGTCGAGATGAACAGACTTAATGTTCAGAGATGTAGAGCGAAAAATAAATGCTGATGTAATGAGACTTTTGGTGTCTATCAACATTGAAAACATCCCCCACAATCCCCGTAGTTATAGGCTTAACTGTTTATTCATTGCCCTAAAGTTGCCCTTTTCATAAGTGAATACAATACTTGTATTTTATAAACCCTCCTATTTAATACCTCCCCAGAGAATGATTAATGTCATTTTCTGGGGTTACATATTTTTTAAGGAAAGGACGGATATTTTTTGAAAGAAGAAGAAACAAAAATCTTTAGAGCAAGGAATCTTAGGATTACAAATTATTTGCTCGCTAATGGATGTAAGATGTTATCGGTAGAACAAAACAATGAATTCTCTTCTAAGAAAGGTGGATATTGTGGCAAGATGCTAATATTCAACTTTGAAGTGAACGAGCATCTTGACGCTTGTTTAAAGAAATGGAATAACGACATTTAAAGGAGGCATAATATGGAATTATTTATACCAACAATTGACCCAGAGTTAGAGAACATGAAACTCCCTTCTCCAGAGCTTGTAGAATATTACAGCGATGTTGAAAAGAGAGAAATGTGGATTAACTACGACATTGATGATTCACTGTTCGATTTAACAAAGAATATTTATCGCTACAATAAAGAGGATATGGGTATTCCTGTTGAACAGAGAAGACCAATCTATGTGTATGTCTTCAGTTATGGTGGAGAAGTTGAAAACTGTCTCGCATTTGTTTCAGCTATTCTTGCAAGTAAGACTCCTGTTATCACAGTAAATTGCGGTATTGCTATGAGCTGTGGTGCGCTTATTTTCCTTGCAGGACAGAAGAGGTATATGACCAAGTTAGGTACAGTACTTATCCACAACGGTAGTTCTTCTGGTGGTGGTGGAACTTATGAACAGAATGTTGCACAGCAGGAAAACTACAATGCGACTGTAGATAAGTTCAAGAAGTATATCCTCGAAAGAACAAACATTGACCCAAAGGTTTACAATAAACATAGGTCTAAGGAATGGTACTTATACGCTGACGACTGTATCAAATATGGAATTGCTACAGATTTAATTGAAAATATAGAAGACATTTATTAATATCAAAGGAGGGCTTCTATGAAATTTTATGACACATGTTCTATCATGGAAGATAATGCTGATTTAAGTGATGTTATTATAAGTAGCATTACTATACAGGAACTTGAAAATATCAAAACTGGAAACAGAGATAAGGAAACTAAATCAAAGGCTCGGTCTGCGGTAAGAGCAATCAAAGCGCAGAAACCACTGGTTATTATTTACAATCCACAGTGGGATGCAATCATCGAGCATTACAATCTGGAACTGAGCAATGATAATAGGATTATTGTTTCGGCTTCGATAACTTCAGAAAAATACGATGACTTCTGTTTCTATACAGAGGATTATCTTGTTTGGCTTATCGCTACGTCTATTTATAAGCTCAATGTCTATTCAGCTAAAGAAACAGCGGAGATATACAAGGGATATAAGAGAGTCATAGGCGACACTAACCACATCAACAGATTCTTCGAGATGTTCAATGCTAGGGATTGGTATGTCAACGAATATCTTATCACTTATAATACTGATACAGATGAATGGAAAGAAGCGAGATGGAACGGAGAGCAGTTTGTTCCTCTTATCCTGCCGAAGGGTAAAGGTTGTATTAAGGGGAAGAACTCAGAACAGCGTTGTGCTATTGATGCTCTCAACAATGAGGATATAGATATAGTTGCTATTCTTGGCGGTGTTGGAAGTGGTAAGACATATCTTTGCACACAGATGGCACTATATAACATTGACCGTAAGGGAACTAATTCTAAGATTATTGGAGTAAGAAGCCCAGAATCAGAATCCAAGGAAGTAGGATATCTGAAAGGAACACTTGAAGATAAGACAGAATTATTTTTCAAACCTCTGGAAGATAGCTTAGATGGTGGAGACCAAGAGTTTGAACGCTTGAAGAGAGAAGGTAGACTTCAGATGGAAATACCTTACTATCTGAAGGGTAGAACTTTTACAGATTCTATTATGGTCTGCGATGAAGCTGAAGACTTTTCTGAGTGGGAGATAAAACTGATTGGCACAAGAGCAGGAGACCGTACCAAGATTTTCTGGTGTGGAGATTATAAGCAGGCTGTCATGAATAAGTCTACTTCAAATCCTCTGGCTATAATGTGCAGTAAATTAAGAGGGCAGGACAGTTTTGCCTGTGTCTGCCTCGAAAAAGATGTAAGAAGTGATGTATCAAGATTGTACAGCGAAGTGTACGACGATTAATTTTGAAAGGAAGTGATTTAAATGGGTGACGCAAAAACAAAGTCTATCAATGAGAGAGGACTATCAAAGACAGAATTTGCCAGATACGTTTCTGACAGAATGGATTTACCAATCACATACTGCAAGCAGTCTCTTAACCTTGTCCTTAATGGTATCCTTATGGCTACGGAGGAAGGCTACGACCTTTGCTTTAATGGATTTGGTAGCTTTACTAATCGTAGAAGAGAACCTTTCATTCAGAGGTCTCCGATGCTTAGAGGCGAGAGTGAAGGCTGTCAGAAGGCTGTAGTTCCTGCGGTGTATTGTCCACACTTTACTCCTGCTACAACCTACAAAGAAGCAGCAAAGCACTATGGAGAATCAGTGTTTGGCAAGAATGATACTACTTGCCGTAAGGGTATCAGAAAGACAGATAAGCTTACAGAAGTTTGATAAAAAATTTTTAAAAAATTTCAAAAAAAGTATTGACAGTTGGTTTGAACTGTGATATAATAAGAACATGGAAAGAGGAAAGAGCTTAAAGCTCAGACCTCTTCCTTCTCCAGAACCAAAAATAAAAAATAAACTTTTGCTGTCACGTTAAAGGTTCTGGAGAAATTACATTGGGTTATTACTTACACAGAGTATTCTTAGTAGGTTTCTGATTGGCGGCAACCATGATGGATTGAAAAGGTACTGCGAGAAGCAAGTAAGCGATTAGAGGGTGAATCGTTATAAGGTCTTTGCCGAGAACTTTTAATGGTTTCTCTGATTGAGGTGCAACTCCTTAATGACTCTTCTGCGGTGAGGACAAATGGTAAGTCGCTTGGCTCATAACCAAGAGAGAGTGGGTTCGATTCCCACCACACGCAATCAAATTAAATACTGGGGCGTAGCCAAGTGGTAAGGCATGAGATTTTGGCTCTCACATTCCGTGGGTTCGAGCCCCACCGTTCCAATTATATGTCGAGGTGGCGAAATAGGCAGACGCACTTGTGAAGACAAGGCTTATCTCTTTGGGAAGTACAACCAATTAAGGAGATAAGGTTGGAGTTTCAACTCCTTCTCTCGGCATTTAAAAATTTTTTTAAAAACTATTGACAAAATATATCTGATATAATATAATTAAGTAGTATTATTTTTGTGTGAGGACGACAAATCCTCACATTTTTTATTTTATATGAAAGGAGAAGGACAATGGCTCTTGATGATAGTAATAGAATTGAAAGGGCAGGGTATGTGACTAAGATGACACGAAAACATATTTGTGTTAAGTGTTCACAAGCAAAGCTCGAATCCAGTTTCTTTGCTCCAACAAATAGTAAAATGTGGGAAGCATCTGGTGGAATATGCTTGGTATGTAAAGATTGCATCAGTAAAATATTTGACGATATGTCGAGAGAATATGATGACAGGATTGCAACTATGTATGTATGTCATATGATGGATATTGCCTATGTAGATTCTTTGTATAAATCAGTAACAGAGAATTTAAAAAAGAAATATACATTTAGTGTATATCTTCAGAGATTTAAAACATCAACATATAAAAATGATTCATTTGAATTCTCTTTGAAGAACGATGAACTCTGTAAAAATTCTGGAGGGGGATCTGCTGTTGTATTAGGAGATTCAAGAAATCAGAATTTCTGTATCAGCACATTAGGTTATGACCCGTTTATAGATTCTACGTTTACAGAAAAGGATAAGAAGAAAGCATACAATATGCTTGCCAATTATTTTGAAATACCAAATATTGAAGACAATCCTCACTCATTGCAGTCCGCTATACAGATTGTAGAAGCACAGGTGCAGATAGAATCTTTATCTGACAAGATTAACCAGATTCTTATTCATGGTTCAGAGGATGAAGAAGGAGACAAGTGTTTATCTAATTATGTAACATGTAGAAAAAATTTACAAGATTCTGTTGTAAGACTGGCTGAATCAAGTAAGATTGCCGCATCTAAGATGGGTAATGATGGTGCGTCAAAGAATACTTTATCTGTTAAGATGAAACAGATGCTTGAAGATGGAGTAGAAGAGGCACAGCCGAATCTGTTCTCAATTAAATGGTCTGAAGCTTGTAAGCAAGTCGCTGATATCAGTAACAGGTCTATCATGGAACAGCTTGACTTTCAAGAGAATGATTATGCTGAAATGGTTAAGAAGCAGAGAGAAATGATTACAAGTCAAGAATACAAACTTGATTCTTTGGAAGAAGAGAACAGGGTTCTTAAGAATCAGATATTAAGGATGGGCGGTGAAGTAGAATAATGGATTACTTTATGCCGCTCACCGAAAAAGAATTTTCAGAAAAGAAAATGAGAGCTTATGAAGCTTTTGGTAAAGTTATCAATGAAGGACGAAAAAATCCTATATGGTTTGTGGAATATATGTATGGAATCAAATTGATTGATTACCAAGCATACGGTTTCATGAAATCATGGTGGACACCTTTTGTCCTTTGGTTATGTTCTCGAAGAGCGGGTAAAGCTCTTGCTCTTGATACTCCAATACCTACTCCTTCTGGATTTAAGAAAATGGAAGATATCCATGTAGGAGATTATGTATTTGGTCAGAATGGTAAACCTACAAAGGTAACGTTTGAATCTGAGATATTTCACAATCATAAATGTTATAAAGTAAAGTTTGATGACGGAGATACTGTTATAGCTGATGCAGAACATTTATGGGAAGTTACAGATTGTAACAGAAGAAGCGAGTTTAATATCTTTACAGTAAAGACTACTGAAGAACTTTATAATGACATGCAGAGAGGTATTGTAAAACAGAAGGTCAAAAATAATCTTGCTGTAGAATATCCTACTCTGAAAGGTGAAAAGAATATACCTGCAAGACTTTATGAAAAAGGAAGAGATTTCTTGTGGGTTGATAATAGCCTTGAAGTGTTACGTACTGCAAGAAACGGAGCACGTAAAGGAGGACACAGGAAAGAAAGAGATAATCCTGTTATTCCAGAAGAGATAATGTTCTCTTCCATTAGGCAGAGAAAAGCCTTTGTAATGGGGCTTTTCGACTCTAAAGGAATTCATGAAGGAATGGGTATCGTGCATCTCGTTGCAAAAAGTGAGGCGTTTATCGCTCAACTTTCGGAGTTGCTTTCGAGTATCGGTTACAAAAATTTGGTTACAGGTAAAAAAGTTACCCTTAAGATAAGTAGGGGCAATTCCTTATTTAAATTAAAAAGTAAGCGTGAACAGTTACCTTATAATCAATGTAAGAAGACGGATTACTGTGGTATTGATTCTATCACTCCATGTGAAAGCGTACCATGTAAATGTATTCAAGTTGATGCAGAAGACCATTTATATTTATTTGGTAGGAAGTATCACGTTACTCATAACACAACTACAGCATCAGTATTCTTACAGACTAAGATGCTGTTAATTCCAGACTACAAAGTTTATATCTCAGCCAATAGTGCCGCTCAGTCCATTGAAATATTCAAGATGATTGAGGACATTGCACTACAAAGAGTTCCTTCTTTTGCATCGGCTACAGATATCTTTGCTTATGAACTGGAAAAGAACGCAAACAATAAAACAGGTTTTGTCCATGACATGATGGGACATAGATTTAGATTACCTAATAACTCACAGCTTGTTACTTTGAGTACGAACGTAAAGGCTGAAAGAGGTAAGGGTGGTAGTATCTTCTTCGATGAAACCGCTTGGCAAACGCAGGAACAGATGGCGGCTCTCGAACACTTTGCAGATATGGACTCGTCATTTAAGACTGAGGTAGGAGCAAGGAAGTACTTCTATCCGAAAGCTATGCCATTACAGCTTTTCTATGCGTCATCGGCAGGGGATGCAGAGTTCCCATTCTATGATAAGTATAGAACATTTTCTAAAAATATGTTCATGGGCGATTCAAATTATTTTGTATTTGACCTTAATGTTAACACTATACTTAATCATAGTACTATTGATGGCAAGCCAATCAAGGCTCACATTTCACAAGAGGCTGTAGATAAAGCGATTGAAGATGACCCAGAAGCGGCAGACCGTGAACTTTTTAATAAGTTCAGAAAAGGTGGCGGCAGAAATACAGTTGTTAAACCAGAAGTCATTTTCAGAAATAGTGAAACAAGAATACCAATATTCAGAAATGAAGATGGTAAGAGAAAATATATATTATGCTATGACCCTGCCAGAAACTACGATGGTTCTATCCTTGGAATCTTTGAACTGATAGAAGATAAGAAGATTGGTTTTTATTTGAAATTAGTGAATGTAATTCCAATGATTGACCACCAGTCAAAGAATAAGACACCGCTCAATATGAAAGAACAGCTTAAAGTTTTACGTAAAGCTATGATTGATTACAACGGTGATGCTGAAGACTGGGGCAATATAGAACTATATATAGACGCAGGTGCAGGTGGACAGGCACAGGGCGGTATCGCTGACCAGTTGTTTGATGACTGGGAAGACGAAGCAGGTAACGTTTATAAGGGTGTTATTGATGGCACACATCCTCAGTATGAGACAGCCAGAAAATCACATCCTAATGCAATCAAGATTGTTCATCTTATCAATCCGCAGAGTCATAAGAAAATTATTTATGATGCTCTGGAAAAACTTGCTCCACAGGATGTTATCAAATTCATGCTGTGGGATAAGAAGGAATATATTATGTTACCAGATGGTAATAATGATTTTTACAGATATACCTTATCTTATGAAGAAATGGTCGCTCTTGGTAACTGTGAAATCATGAAGACACAAGCTATGTATATGTGTAGATACATCACAGGACAGGGTAACGTTGTATATGAACTGGATAGAAATTGTAAGACAATCAAACATGATGACCATGCTTACGTATTGGCTCTTGCCGCATATGCTCTCGCTGTAAAGAGAAGAACGATATTAACAGGCAGAAAGAAGACCACACAGCAGACAACAGTTCCTACGTGTGTAACAACAATAGATTTCGATTAGAAAGGAGAGGAAGGATAAATAAATGAACGATTGGAACTACACTATTGAAGAGGCTAATGCAGAATCAGAAAAAGAAGAAGACCTTAGCGTTGTTATAAAAACACGACTTGAAACAGCTACTCGTGACTTTATGAAAAATCCTTGTTCTTATTCTACGTATCTATTAGAATCTTCTCAACAGACAACAGTAACGAAGCAGACACTTGATGACCTTGCTGTTCTTCCTCAGCAGGATAGAAAGAAAATTATGCAGATTAACCAAATTGCTACAACGTATGCAAACAAGGACTGGATAATTGGAAAGGTCTATGAAGTAATATCGACTAATATAAATACAAAATATAAACTTTCTTATGATGCTACTGACGATAATGAGTCAAAACTTCAGAAGGCAAAAGAAATTATTGCTGATTTCAACAAAAAGATAAACATTGGGAGACTGATTAAAAACAGTATCCCAAACTGTTATCTGAATGGTAACTATTATGTATATTTCAGAATGAATGAAAAGACTGGTATGTATGATGTTACCACCTATCCTTTGGAAATGGTAGAAGTTTCTGACTATGATATTAACGGTGAACCAGTTTTGCTGTTTAATGTCAAGGAACTTAAAAGAAAACTCAGTAGAACAATTAAGAAGAACAGGAAGAATAAGGCTTTATTCTATGATAAGATTGACAAGGAAGTAAAAGAGAACTATCCTTCGGAGATATATAAAGCTTACAAAAACAATGATGAATTTGCAAAACTCGATTACAGATGGACTGGAGTTATGCGAATTAACAATCAGAATAAAAAGTATGGTTTAACACCTATCTTCAGAGCTTTATATCCAACTCTTACTCTGGAGCAGTTTGATATTACAGATAATATCAACAGTAAAGCTAAAGCAAAAAAGATTATTGCACAATTTCTTGACCCAGACTTAACAAAAGATGGAAGAGATGGTTACACTGAACAGGCTTACGCTCATGATAATTTTATCAAAGCGTTTAAAAAGAATACAGTTGTTGTAACTGCACCATCATATGTTAAGGATATCAAATATATTGAACCTTCTGTTGACACTACAGATACTAACACTGTAAAGAGTTATGTTGAAAGAGTCTTGTCTACACTTGGTATATCTTTCTTAATGTCAATTAATGCGACGGGTGCAACCGTTGCTACAATATCTTTAGCTCAGTTAATGAAGTTGGTTAATTCAATAAGTGAACAATTGGAATATATTTTACAGAGAGTGTATCAGAACGTACTGTTAGAGAACGGTATCGACGCAATGTATGCTCCTACTATTAAAGTTCTTGATAGTGAACTTCTTGAACAGAGCGTTAAGAACGACCTCGCTAAACTGTTATATAGTACCTTCAACTGCTCGCTTGAAACAGCACTTGATATTGTGGGTGTTGATATAAAGGACGAAGCTATGAAGAGAAAGCATGAGAATGAGAATGGATATGATGAAATATTCTACGCTCATGAATCTCAGTTCACAAAAACTTCAGACGGTGAGGGAGTCGGCAGACCTGCTGGCACTGACTTGGAAACACAAGGACAAAGAGATGAAGATAAAGCAAGGCGAAGTAAGAAGGTGAAGAAAGATGGGTAGGATTTTAATTAGCTCTAAGCCTATTACTTGTGAGAAGCATACAAATTACAGAGAGGCTAAGTGGCTGATATCTGTCCTTGGTGAAAAGGACGAAAATAACAGAATCATCCCAGAAGAATCTGGTGAAAAATATTATAAGACAATTATAGGATATCCTATGGTTGCCAGACTGTTAACAGATGCATTTGGAAATCCTGTGGATTTTTCTGACCATTGCGTTACAAAACGTAAAGATGCAAATGGTAACATAACATATCGTTTTAACACAATGCCAATCGGCAGTATAACAGATTCAGAAATTCAAGAAATGGAAATTGATGGTGAGACGAAAAAGTGTATCGTCATCTCCTCAAAACTGTGGAGTGACCGTTTCCCAGAGTATTTCCAAGTTCTTGATAAGTTATGGGAAGATGGTAATGTTTCAAGTTCTTGGGAACTTGATGTAAGCAACTATGAATTCGACGAGGATAAAACAAAGATTCTCAGAGATTTTGAATTTGTAGGAAATTGCATCCTTGGCTCAAAAGTACGAGGTGCAGTTACGAGAGCAGGAATGTTAGAATATGCCAGTGTTGAAAACCAAGAAGAGGATGAAGCTGAACTGGCTCTTGCATCGGCTCTAAGTCAAGATATTAAAAATACAGAAGTAGGTGACAAAATGAAGGAAGATGAAAAGACTGTTGAACAGGCTTCTTCAGAAGTAAGTACTGAAACTGAAAACGCTGAGAAGACTGAACAGGTAGAAGAAACTAAGAAGGAAGAATCCTCTGTTACAGAAGACGAAAAGTCAGAACAGAAAGAGGAGGCTACAAAGGAAGAACCTGTAAAGGAAGAATCAGCCAAGGCTGAAGAAACTGAAAAAGAGCAGGCATCCCTTACAAGTAATGACATCGAAAGACAGCTCGAAGACCTTTGTTATGATGATTATGATAAGTACGGTTATGTTTCTTATCTTTTCCCAGAAGAACATTATGCTCTTTGTAGAACATACAGAATGAATGCACTTACCTTTAATAAGGTAAATTATTCTGTAACTGATGACAAGGTTTCTATTGATTCTGTTGAACCAGTAACCCTTGCTGTTGAAGTAAAGGACATTAATACTGTTATTGCTCAGAAGGATGACACTATTGTTGCTCTCAATACAGAAAATCTTAGTCTTAAAAAACAGGTGGCATCACTTCAGAAGGATTCTGAGGAACTTGCCTCAATCAAGAAGGAACAGGCAGAAGCAGAGCTTAAGACAAAGCAGGCAGAAATTGCAAGCTATGTTGAAAGTTCAAACATGTTCAGTGCTGAAGAACTTGAATCTGAAGAGGTTAAGCTCGCAATTGCGTCAGTTGATTACCCTGCAATTAAGTCAATGATTGCTGATAAGGTAGTTGCTGAAAAGAAAGAAGTAGCACAGAAAGAAAAGGAAATTGAAGTTTCTGAAAAGTTAAATCTCGAATCTGCATCAACAGGTTTTGGATTTGATATTAAATCATTTATATCAAGATAAAAGAAAGGAAGTAGAATAATATGTTTAGAAATTTACAGGACATAAACTCAAAGCCAATCAATGCTATGTTCAAGGCAGGCGCAGATATGGTTATGGGGCAGGGTGTCGTTAAGAACCTTACAACAGGTGAAGTTGAATTCCCTGCAACAGCAACAGCTACAGACGTTTTCTTTGTTACAAAGGATGCACAGCCAGTTGGTGAACAGACAATCCATGCTGACGTATCAGAATATTTACTTCAGAACATCGCACAGGGCGAAGGCGTTCTTCTCGTTAAGGGCGTAGTAGGTGAAAGATACTGGACAGACCAAGTTGCTATTGTTAGCGGTGCAGTTTCTGGTATCGCAGTGGGCGACAGAGTTATTGCAGGTACAGACGGTAAGTTCGTTACAGCAACAACTGAAAAGTCTAACCTTCTCGTAACAAGCATCACAACTCTCGATGCAGGCGTTCACGCAGGTATTGTTATCGAGATTGTAGACTGGGCTTAATTTTAATTAATTAATCGAAAGGAGAAATTTGATATGGTAGAAATTTCAAGCGTAAATAGCTCTGACGTTCGTGAATGGGCTTCTGCTGTTAACCTTGGTAGAAAGCTTACAGAGGAACAGAAGAATATCTCTGAATCAGTAGACGCATGGGCTAAGAGCCTTGCAAAGGGCAACGATGGTAATTCAGAAATTGCCGCTTTCATTTCTAAGACAATGGAAGATACAACATACAACTATGAACAGAATCCTCTTAACATGATGCTTGATGAAGATTCTGTAGGTGAATTTGACGACTATGAAATCGTTAAGAAGCCGAAGAACACACTCTTAGCATATGAAGCTCCAAGAGGAGGTAACGTTGATAAGTCATACATCGACTTCTCAGCTATCAGGCCAACATGGAAGCACTTACAGGTTGAAACAGAAATCAAGTACTCTGACCTTAAGAGAAACGGTTTCAAGTCAATCGCTACACTCACAGAATTTGCACAGGAAGCTCTTCTCAACAAGAAGCTCGCTGTTGCTTACAATGCGGCTCTTGCGGCTCACGGTGCTCCGACAATCTCAATCTCTGGCGGTGCTACAGCTCTTACAAAGACAGCTATGGATGAACTCTCACTCTTCGTTCTTGACAGCGTAGAAGCAGGAGATACACCATTCGTATTCGGTCTTAACAAGTATGCACAGGCTATCGCTAACATGAGTGGTTACACATCATTCATGTCAGATAAGATGAAGGATGACTACAACAAGTTTGGTCTCGTAAAGGAATACGGTGGTATGCTTATCGCAGGATTCTCAGCTAACAAGAAGACAGCAGACGGCAACACAGTTATCCCAGACCAGAAGCTTATCGCAGTTGCAGGTAAGTGCGGTGTTATGGCTGAACGTGGTGAACTCGAAATCTTCCAGACACCGAACAACAATGCTGAAAAGTATGACCTTAAGTTCTCTGGTGCTGATTTTGGTGTTCTTATCACAAAGCCAGAAAAGGTAAACTATATCAGCTTTACTGCTTAATCTTAAAAATAAAAAATCTGTATTTGATGGCAGGGGAATTTTCCCTTGCCATTATAATACATTATAGAAAGGAAAATGAATTATGAACGTAAGTCAAATTAAAATAGAAAACCACAATCCATATGCAGTATCTTTTAAGACTAACTTAAGAGAGTACTTTATGAATGCGGCATCGGTCGAGGGCATTCCAACAGTGGAATATGTCTCTCTCGAAGAACTGAAGTTTCTTAATTCTCAGTCGAAGGACATCAGAACAGGCAACATTACTATTAATCCAGAAGATAAAGAAGAAGTATTCAAGGCTCTTAATATCGTTGATAGAGGGGAATACTTTGACAATGAAACTATCAAGGATGCTATCATCAATCCTACAGCAGAAGGTATGCGTAAGCTCGTAGGCATTACTGATAAGTTTACTTTTGAAAGAGTATATGCTCAGTTCATCGGACTGAAGAACAACGGAGAATATGATATCAGTAACAGAGTCGCAAACGTTCTTGAAAGACGTTTTGATGAAATTCAGCATAGAATCTTCAATACAAAGATTACCATTAATGAACATGGTTTCAAGCCGAAGGAAGATATTGAAGAAATAAAGCAGAAGAACGAATCTCTTGAAACAACAGTACAGGAGTTACAGGCACAACTTGCCGAACTTAAGGCTATGATGGTTACAGCATCAACACCGAAGAAGAGAAAGAGTAAGGCTGAACTTGTAGTTGAAACAGAAAATACAACAGAACTTGATGAAGTAAAGGAGTGATGACGGAATGACATCTGTAAGCACTGTCGTAGATTCTTTCCTTAAAAAGGTAGAAGAGGATGACGATTTTTTTGAATACTATAATTGCACAGACGAAGAAGCTCTTGCCATAGCACAGGAAAGAGCGGCAGGGTATGTAGATGAAGCTGTCTCCTACTTTGCGTTACAAGCCAAAGGCTGTAATGATATAAACTTTTTTGACAAAACATCAGACACGTTTAACTTTGACCTTACTGCAACTGAAGTGGAAATCTTAGCCAGAATCATGCATTGGATATATCTTGAAAGAGGCATATCCAAACTTAAACCAGTGATTAATTCTTTTACAAGCTCTGAGATAAAGATGCTTTTTTCTCCTGCTAATGAGAGGAAGACATTCCTTGAAATGGTAAACAGTAAGAAGAAGGAAGTTGATATACTTATATCTAATTATAGGGCAGTTGATAGACTTACTGGTAAACTTAAGACCATAAATTATGATGACGAGGTTTGATTATGGATATCTCGTACATTAGGACGATACAAAACGCAAAAGGTTCAAATAGTAAACGTGAAACAAAACTACAATACAATAGGAAGAAGCTTAGAAAAGCTTTCTCTAAGAATCTTGAAAATATAATAATACAAAACGTTTGGACAAATGAGTTCAAAGAAGTAAGTGTAAACAAACAAAAGCACGAAGATTGGGGTTGGTACTTACAAAGTACTGCCCTGCTCGATGCAAACCTTGATAATGGTGATACGTTCTATTATGAAGAAGGAGATAGGAAAGAATATTATCAAATTCAGAATATGGAAAAGAATCAGCATTACCTTGACTTTGATTTGGTTGAGTGTAATTATATGCTCCGTTGGCAAGATGACAACAGAGTTATAAAAGAATTCCCTTGTGTTATGATTTCGGCATCTCAGTATAATTCTGGTGAGAAGCAGTCAAAAACATTGACACTTGGATATAATCAGATTATGATGCGCATTATGTGCAATGATGATACAATAAAGTTTAAATCTGATAAAAGATTCTTTGTTGATAACGAATTGACCAGACCAAAGGTTTACAGAATAACCAGAGAAGATACTATTCATGCTTGGCATCAGAAGGGATTTATGGAAATAATTCTTACTGAAGATGAATACAATGCAGATACAGACAGCATTGAAAAGTTTATTTGTGACTATCAAGCTGAAGCTGATGAAAGTATTGTTGTAAGCTTTAAGGGAGAACCAGAAATCAGAATAGGACAGACAAAAACTTTGGAGAGTAATGTTCCTGTAACATGGAGCACTGATGCAGATTATATTACACTTACTGTTATTGATGATACACATTGTAAAATCAAATGCAACAAAGATACTTCACTGGTTGGAAATACTTTTGAAGTTATGACAAATGATGTTGCTACACAGTTAAAGGTGGTTGGCCTCTTATGATAGACAACAATTATGAAAGAAACAAAAAGTATAACAAAACGATAGAGTATCGTGAAAAGGTAATGGAAGTTCTTTTGTCAAATCCAAGACTTGCGTCTTTATGTAAGAATAAGGAAGTTGATGAAGAAGAAGTTTATGATTTATCTTTCACGAACTATGTACCAAAACTTTTTGTTGATGGTACTGTAACAAAGACAGAAGCATACATTCTTTTTGATTTTGATATCGAAAGGAATTATGTTGACACTTATGATAATGTTGTGATGTATATGCAGATATATTGTCACAAGGATATTATCAGAAGTGATGATAATAAAATGATAAGAATAGATGCTATTGTAGCAGAGCTAAATGAAATGTTCGATGGTAAAGATGTCCTTGGTATAGGACTTAACGATAAGGTATCTGAGAAAATATTGGAAATAAAGGATAACAAGTATGTTGCCACACAGGTAATATATGAAGTTATTGACTTCAACGAAAAGGCGAGAATACGTGCCAAGAAGCATCTCACTTCTATGTAGGAAAACATACAAATTGAACTGTGGTATAACGTTACACATTCCCACTTATGGAGAAGTAAAAGGAGAATGTGATGGTGATATAGAAAAATATTACCATTTGTTATCCCTGTTCGTTACCACGCCTTCAGATTATATCGTTGAACTATATGACATGGGAATAGATTTTCAGACAATTACTGACGAATATATATTTTTCTTAACTATGATAGGCAATTATTCTGACAAGGACTATTCTTTAATCTTTGAGGGAGCAAAGGATGTCACTTGGTATGCAAAGGACGGGGACGATGGAGACCCTGTTATCTTTGAAGAAAATTATGGTATAGTAATTGATAGAAAAGCGTACAATGAAATCAGTGAAACCTTGAGATTGATGCATTATAAAGAAAAGAAACATATTGAATGTTGTAACAAGAAAGCATTTGAAATGGTTGTTAAAATCGAAAGGAAGAACAGAAAGATTGCTGAACGAGATAAAGGTTATAATGAGCTTGATGCTTTGACTTTGTATCTTGTGAACAATGCAAACTTTAAATACAATTTCAGTACTGTACGTGACTTATCCATATATGATTTTCTGTCGTCTTCAAAACAAATACTTAAGGCAGAACATGTGGATAAATTGTTAATAGGTGGTTACAGTGGAGGTATTGATTTGTCGAAGATACCAAAAACTGAACTTGATAAATTCAAACTAATTTAATTTTATTAAACAGAAAGGATTTGATAATATGATACCAGTATCTTTTGATGGATGGACAGTCACAAACTGGGATGAAATGTCTGGTTTCTCAAATGGTCGTCACCTCTTCACATGTGATGAACTCCAAGACCTTGAAATCCAGAATACAGAAGAAACACAGGACGTAACAGGTGCAAACGGTGTTGTACTTAACACAACAAAGAAGAACAAGGGTTGTTCTGGTACAGGTACAAATGGCGTACTCAGTGGCGGTCTTCTCGCATTACAGGTAGGTTCAGGGCAGACAACAACAGGTATTGTTGTAAAGCAGAAGGATACATTTGTAATTACAGCGGCACAGGCTTCAGCAGGTACTCTTACAATTACAAAGACTCCAACAGGCGTTGCAGGCTCTGAAATCGGCTATGCCTATATCACAAACCCAGAGACAGAAGTTGTTACAATTCTTGAACAGGGTACAGCAGTAAGTGCTACAAAATTCACTTACAGCTCTGGCACACTCTCATTTGAGGGTGGTGTTCTTGTTGAAGGTGACACAGTAGTTGTATACTACAAGGTAGCTCTTGGGGCAAATAAAGGCGTTCAGATTACCAACGACTCAACAAAGTACAGCGGTGAATGTGAACTTATCTTCACAGGTACAGCTACAAATGCCTGCGGTAAGACAGCCGCTTTCGAGTTCATCGTACCGAGAGCTGACTTCACAGGTAACTTCAACTTCACTAAGGGTGACGCACAGATGGTTCACAGCTTCGAGTGGAAGGCTCTTAAGAACAAGTGCGCAACAGTGAAGAAGTTCTGGGATTTCATCATCTATTCTGATGAAGATTAAGAAACAATGTTTGGTATGTAACAATATCTTTGAACCATGCGACTGCGAGAACGAAGCACTCTCTTGGAGAAAGGTTGTTTGTTGCAAAGAGCATTTTTTATATCTTCTTCCAATTATTGAGTATACCAGAAAACAGAGAAGTAAAGAGGAGGCAAGGCAGGAATTGTCCTGTCTTCCTTCTATTGAATATAATGACAACACCAAGAAGGTAGTTGACGAGATTATGGAAGAGGATGTTCCAGAAGAAAAACAAACTGAAAAAATAGAAACCAGAACTTTTAACAAAAACAATAACAAAAAGTTTAAAAAGAAAAGGTAATTTTTAGGGGAGGTACAGGGTAGTATCTCCCCTTTTTTACCATTTTAGAGGTGAGTATGGAAGAATTAAAATTAGTGTCTCCTATTCCTCCAAGTGTAAATCATTACCTATGTCCGAGAATCATATACAATCATGGGAAACCTATGGTGATTATGTATGAAACTCCAGAGGCAAAGAAGTTTAAGAAAAGCTTCAAGAGCTATGTTGTGGAAGAAGTTAGCAAACAAGGGTTTGAATCTAACCGTGATAAAAAACAACACTGGCGGCTCAAAGCGCAGTTTTACTTTGATAGGATAGACAGAGACTGTAACAATTATTGGAAACTTTTATTGGATGCTATTACTGAAACTGAGAAAGTATGGGTAGATGATAATACAGTATGTGAATCAGTTGCAGGAATATGGTATGATAAAAGGAATCCAAGAATAGAATTGCTTATATCTCCAGTACAGTATGTCGGTATATTCGACAGCAAAGAAGAAAAAGAATCTTTTGAAGACAAGTGTAAGTCTTGCAAGAAATATTGTAATGGTAAATGTAGGTTATTGAAAGAGTCCGTAGAAGGAAGAATCAATCCAGAAATTGTTAATAAGGATTGTACAAAATTTATAGAAAGATAAGGTGTTTTAAAGATGATGAATTTAAATGAATATATCTCTATTTGTAATAAGGTAACTGAGTCAGTAATTTTCGTTGACGATAATTATGAGCTTAAATATTATCCAGAACTGAAGGAGTTTTACCTCCTGTACTTTATCAATGCTACTCTTCACGAAGCAGAAGCTTTTGTTGATGAAGATAACAATGTTGATATGGATAAGGCTTTCAGTTTTGTAATCAGTAATAAGGAAGGCATCATTGAAGAAGCAGATAGAACTCTTTACAATATGCTTCTCAATGGTGTAAATGAAAAGATTGAAGAGAAAAAGAACAGATACTACAACGTTCCTGCTACTCCAAGTCTTTGTGACGTTGCCTTAGAGTCTTTATTCAAAACAATTGAAGAAAAGATTATGGAAACTAACAATATAGTTGAAAGTGTAGGACAGGAGAACCTTACAAAACTTATTACAGATATGTCAAAGAAAAAGTTCACAGAAGCAAACGTAGTTAAAGCTATGCAGAAAAACGGGGTAATATGATGGAAAGAGTTTCACAGTTTATAATATCTGGTAACTACTTTGCGAGAGGTTTTATTACAGCGCTTAATGGGTTTGCAGAGAAGTTAGAGAGTGATATCTTTATTATTGTAGACGGTGAAGAACACAATGCAAAGAAATTATACTCTATGCTATCGAGAGACCCTATTAGGGTTGGACAGACCATCAAAGTAGTATGTTATAACAATGATACAAAGAAAGCTCTTTCTGATTTGGATAAAATGAGGGAGTTTATCGAAAATGACTATAGAAGAGCAGATTAAAAGATATCTTACAGGTTCTGGTGGTAAAGGTAAAAATATTCCTTACCACCAGTTCAAGATTGAAATGAATAGACTTAAAAGAATATTCAGAGCAAAACTTTCAGATGCGATGGATACTTATACGACAATTGAATATCAAAGAACAGGAAGAATTCTTGACCCAGACATGTACAAGATTGACATTATAAGAACAGGGAATTCCTATGTAGGAAAACTTTCCCTTGCTTATGGTGTTCATCATTCATGGGACGGAGTAAAAAATCAAGTGAGAGGACAAGCAGTTCCTATTCTTAGAATTTTGAGTGAAGGATACAAGACCCATAATGCTTGGCATAGTCACATCCCATATTTCGGATGGAGACCGAGACGTGGCGGTTATCGTATTGATTTCATCAAGGCGACAATTGACGAGTTTAATAGGAAGAATAGGTTTGGTATAGTACTAACAGTAGAAAATGTTGACATGAATAAATAAGGTGGTGTAAATAATGGCAAATAGTGAATTAACCTTTGTGGCGAGACTCGACCCACAAGCAAGTATTGACAAATTAGTAAATGAAGACTTACCAAAAATTGAGCAGGGGGTTGACGCAAAGAACGAACCGAAATTTATAGCCCACCTCAATATTGATAAGACAGCAGAGAATATCTCAAAGGAATTAGCCCAAGTAGGTAAAGCATTAAAACTTGATTTTGGTAAAGTAATTAGCAATAACCAGAAGGGTGCTAAGAACGTATCGAAGGCTGTAGCACAACAGGTTTACAATCTTGATGACCTCAATGAAGCAAAGATAAAGTATTTCAGAAATGCTACAGATATGGAGCAGTTACGCAAGAATATTATGAGTACCATTTCAAAAGATGGTGGATATAAGGATACTGCTACAATCAAATATCTGATGGATGAAGAGAATCAAATTAAGAAGGTTATTCTTTCATATCAGAACATGGAACAGCAGATGGTATCTGTTGATTTCGTAAGAAAGAAGATAGGCAACGATGGTAAGCATAAAAGAACAGACTGGGTTGCTGATGCAGAAACTATAACTGAAGGTGCGAACAAAGCAAGTGCCGCCTATAAGCAGATGCAGGAAAGCGTT
This sequence comes from Bacteroidetes bacterium ADurb.Bin302, assembly GCA_002069025.1. The sequence continues at coordinate 35,592 of MWBK01000206.1, forward strand.
AACAGTTTTCGTAACTTTATGTCAAAGAAAACTGGTACTTTTGACAACAGCGGCAATCAAGTTTTACAGGGAAGTCTCGGTGCTTACTCTGGTCAGAATGTAGTGGCTATTGATAAACTGTTAGAAAAGCAGAGAGAATATGACGCAGAAGTTCTTAAGATAAGAGAAGATGAAAACCTGTCTTATACAGAAAGACTGGCTCGTATAAAAGAATACACTGCTGAAAAGAAGACTGAAATAGGTCTCATTGAAAAAGCAGAGAAGGCAGGAGCTAAACTTACTGGTACAGATATGTCACAGACTATAGAAAAGTCTGTCCTTGCTGTTGAAAGACTTAAGCAGAATGTTGAAAAGATGTCAACTTCTCTCTATGGAAGCAGAACAGGATTCAGAGAAATTCTGGACGTAGATATCAAACGTCTCGAAGAGTCTTTACTTAATGTTACAGATAAAGCATCTTTTGATAAATTTGTTTTACAATTGACTGAGGTTAAGAATAAAATAAATGAACTCAATAAAGACCAAAAGGCTGTAAAGTTTTCTTTTAAAATTGATGATTCAATCAAAGAGATTGAGAGATTCAAACAGTCTATTATGCATCTTGTTCCAAGTGGAGAAGTTAAGCAGGTTGAGACAAGATTAAACGTACTTAAGCAGAGTATTCGTGGAGCATTAGATGAAGGTTCTCTTAAGAAGTACATGGCTTCATTCAATGAATTCAAGAGAACTATTACTGAAAAGATAGATGTAAGTAAGAGCGTCGAAGCTATCAGAAGAGGTCTTGAAGTTACTGACAAGCAACTTCATGCTATGATGAATTCAAGTACCTCCAGAGTAGATGGCTCTACCAGAAACGCTCTCGAACAGGAATCGTTTAATATAAAAAATCTTCTTTCTGCTGTAACATCACAGGCAGATTTGGACTATGTAAACAACCAGATTGCAGAGTTCGAGAAGAGATTAAAGATATTAAATATCTCTATCAAAGAAAACGTTGGCAAGTATAAACTTGACATTGATGTTAAAGATGCACAGGCAAAACTTGATACATTTGTAAAGAACAATCAAGATGTTATTTCAAAAGCAGGTCTTACTCAGCAATTCACAGAATTAAGAAATCATATCACAGGTGCTTTAAATCCTACTATCTTATCTGGATATACAAAAGAACTTGGTAGATTAATTACTGAGACAGATGATTATAATAAGAGACTTAAGTTACAGGAAGATACTCTTCTTAAGATAAAAGGTATTCAGACTGTAGCTAATGTCAATGAGAAAGATATTACTAACATCGGTAATGCATCAAGAAGAAATGCTGATGTTGCCACATTCAACGCTTTAACAAAAGAGCTTGTTGATATTAACACACAGTTGCAGAACTTTGATGCATTAACAACAGAAGACTTTGAGAAGGCAAGCAGAAGAGTAAATGCTATCAATGCAGAGCTTCAGAACTTATATAAAAATGTTGGAGACAGACAGCATCAATCTATATTCTCTGATAACACATTAAATACTCTTGACCAGATAAGCCAGAAGGCAAATAGTGTAACATCAAATCTTGGCAAGGATGCAACACTTCTTTCAGAATTCCAGACAGAATATAATAATATATACAATCAGATATTAGCCATCTTAAATGCTCCGACATCGAAAGAAGGAGAGGCAGAAGTTGGTAGGCTCTTAACTAATCTTAAAGCTGTACAGGCAGAGTATGAAAAGATGGCATCACAGAAAGTAAACTTTGCAAACAATTTTGTTGATGCAGGCAATAAGATAAATGAGCTTGGAGCTAAAATAAAGGCTATCCAAGTTTCTACTCCACAGGGAGGTTTAGCCGATTCTCTTACCTCAATTTCACAGCGTTATGATGAATTAGTTTCCAAGTTTGAACAGGTAGCTGAGCCGAAAGCCCTTGAACTTCTGGAAAAGGAATTATCTGTATTAACATCTGACTTTAATGTTTTCAACACAGCATTAAAAGATGACCAAGCAAGACAGAAGCTTGCTCAGAGTTTATCGAAAGATGTTGAAAAGCTCAGAGCTTTAAGGGCAGAGCTTACAAAAGTTGGAAACAACTTAAGTGGATATGATGTACCATACACTAATCTTATAACAAAGATTAATAGTATGCTTGCAGGCGTAGGCAAGATTGCTGACATCCCTGCTTTAAATAACTTTGAAACACAGATGGCAAACATTGAGTCTGAAGTTAAAAGATTCCAGACTTCTATCAGTGATGCAAGTGCAATATCAAAACTTGCTACACAGGGCGAAAATCTTGCTATTAAGATTGAAACCTTCATTCAGTCCAATACAAGATTAAGTGGTACGGCAAAACAGAACTTAGAAGGATTGGCACAATCAGCAAGAAATGTAACGTCATCTCTTGACCTTGGTAGAATCAATACACAGTTCCAGAATATGCAGATGCAGTTACGTTCTGCTAATCAGCTTGGTAAGGGATTGGTTGATAGATTCAAGGAGATGTCTGCGAAGTTCAGCTATTGGTTCAGCATGACAACAATCATCATGAGAATTGTCACTGGATTAAGACAGATGGTAACAAATGTTAAAGAGATTGATGTGGCAATGGTATCACTTAAGAAAGTTACTGACGAGACTGCTGAAGGATACAGGCGATTCTTTGATGAAGCATCCAAGGGTGCGAAGAAGTTATCTATTAGTATCGTAGACCTTATTAATGCATCCGCTGATTTCGCTCGACTCGGTTACAATACTGTCGATGCTGAAAAGCTTGGTGAGCTTGCAACTGTGTATAAGAACGTATCTGAATATGAGAATATTAATGAAGCATCAGAAAGTATCATCTCTACAATGAAGGCTTTCAAAGAAGGAGCTACTGACATTGAAAGTGCCACAAGAGCTATTAACGCATTTAATGAAGTGGGTAAATTGTGCCCATATGTTACAGTAATGTAACATAAAGCAGATAGGTAAATCGGTTAAAAGCCAGTAAGTCAAAGATGGGTCAAGACCGAGATTAAAATATTGACAATTCAAAATTAATATGGTATAATAAAAATAAATTTGAGAGGAGGAACAGAACATGGGTAATTTTGTTGATTTAACAAATATGAGATTTGGTAATTTAACAGTGGTTTCTAAAACAGACAAGCTAGAAAGAATAAATATTGTATCATGAATAATATTCCTTTGATAAGATTTCCATATTTTTTATCGAAGGAAGAAATAGAAAAAGAATTGGAAATAATATTTTAATTGTAACGACTGCCATGATGTATATGGTAACATATGCATTTAACCTATCTACCCTACTTATTATAAGAGGGTATAATATACAGTCTGAACATCACACTATATATAAAATGTGAGAGTAAGGTAGAAATACCTTACCGCCATAATTAATTATGGTCAGTATGTTATATTGTAAATATAACAGAAAGTAACAGCTTGAACAATTTTGCAATTTCTTCACAGGGTATCGGTGAAGCTATGAAACGTTCTGCTTCAGCAATGCATGTAGCAGGCAATGATTTAGCACAGTCTATTGGTCTCGCAACTGGTGCGAATACAATCATTCAAGACCCAGACATTGTGGGTACAGCCTTAAAGAGTTTGTCTTTGAGAATTACTTCTACGAAGACAGAACTGGAAGAGCTTGGTGAATCAACCGAATATGCATGTGAGACTTTATCAGAATATAGAAATAAAGTATTGGCAATAACTGCTAATACAAGTAATCCTGTTGATATTATGAATGACGCACAGGATGGTTATGTTGATACTTACCATATAATTGAAAGACTTTCAAAGGTATGGAAAGAACTCAACAATGAGGAACAGCTTGCCATTGAAAAGATGTTTGCAGGTAGACAGCAGGCTAACGTATTTGCGGCTCTTGTTGAAAACTTTGACATTGTTGAAAAAGCTTATGAGACTGCGACAAAAGCCATGGACGAAGGAACTTCAGCAATGAAGGAACAAGAGAAGTGGCAGGAAGGTCTTGAAGCAAAGACAAATAACGTAACGGTTGCTTTTCAATCTTTATCTGAGAATATTTTCCCGAAGGAAACTCTTGCGAAGTTCTTAGATGCTGAAACAAGTATTATTAATTTTACTGATGAGATTGTAAAATCATTTGGTGGATTGTCTTTAATCATCGGTGTTATTGGTACTTCTTTATTAAAGGCTAAGGTGGAAATTGATGGAACAGGTAAGAGCCTTTCATTAGTAGGAGTAAAGATTAAAGAGCTTAGAAGCAACGCAGGTACTATGCAATTCCCTGCATTTGATAAAGCGAAGGCAGACATTGAATCATATAACGGAGCTGTTATGGCAGGCGTTAATTCAACGGATGCCCTTACTCATATGTTTGAGGGAAATGCAACCAATGCTCTTGGCAAATTTACTACAACATTAAACGGTAGCGTAACATCTATCCGTGATTATGGTGCGGCTCTTGGTCGTATGACGGCAGATAGTGGTAACTTAAACAACATTATTAATGGTTTCAATAGTTTTAATGCGGCAACTGTAGAAGGTAAAGTTGCACAGCAGGCATTTGTATCTGAAATTCAGAAAACAAATCCTGTTATGGCTAAGTACCTTTTTGGTCTCAACGGTGCTTCGGCAACAATGAGAGGCTATACTGCGGCTGAGAAACAGGCAAGATTAGCGGCTATTGGTCTTAAGATAGAAACTATTGCTTTAAATACAGCTCTCACTATGGGGCTTGGATTAGCTATCAGCGGCATCATCAAGTTATGTAGAGAGTTCTATGATAATGTCATCAGTACCACAGGTGCTATTAATAAACTCAAAGAAGTCAGTGATAATTATTCTCAGAGTGCTCAGAAGATTGAAGAGCTTAGGGAGAAGTACCAGAAGCTTCTTACTTCTGAGGGATCAGAAGCTGATAAACAGAAAGCATTAATTGAAATCAAAAAGCAATTAGTTGAAGCTTACGGTTATGAAGCAGATGCTATCAAGGAAGTAAATAGTCTCCGTGAAGACGGTCTTAAGGTATTCGATGCAGAAGCCGCAAAGGAAGCACAGACTGCTATTGCCAAAATAGAAGCTAATTTATCTAAGGTTTCATCTAAGGTTGCTAAAGCGAAAACAAAATATATGGGAGCGGATGCTCTTTCTTATGAAAGCGTTTCCCATGATGAATTAACCAAAGGTTTAAGCGAAGAATTAAGGCAGTACTGGCACACGATTTATATCGATGAAGCCAACTCATTACAAATAGGTTTTGGTTTTAGTAATGAAGACCGCAGGAAAGCATTAGATGTTATCAAACAGACAAAGCAAGAACTTGTTGACCTTCAGCTTTCTGGGGAAGCAAGTCAATATTCTTCTGTAATGTTAAAGCTGTTAGATGATTATGAAGACGAGATTACCAAAAAAATAGGTAAGGACATCACCCAGTTTGATGATAGTATCAAAATGCTTGGGAAAAGCTTAATTACAGTATTCTCTCTTGACAACGGCAATATGGAAGAAGTAGCAGACCAAGGAAGAAAAGCATTCTCTGCTTACAGAGAAGGTTTACTCTCTGCTATGGATAACCTTAGTATTGATGACTATAGTAAACAAGCGTTGACAGATTATCTCAACAGTGTGCTTGATTCTGTAGATGTAGCAGAAAGCCAAATCACTACTGAAATTATTGACCCGATTGACCAGATTAATTCTAAGATTGAAGAGTCGAAAGAATTAATGAAGGATATCCCGAATAAGATTGGTGATGCGGCTGATTCTCTGGAGAAGATTGACAAGTTATTAGAAACCAACAACGATGCTGATAAGTTCTTCAGCGTCAAAGAAATGGATGATATACTTGAAAAGTATCCAGAATTGTACGATAAAATTGTTGAAACTGCCTACGGATATAAGATAGAGCAGGGAGCACTTGAACTTCTTAGAAAGACCAGAGCAGATGAAAAGAAGGAAACTCTTAATGCTGAACTTGAAAAAGCCAGAGCTGTAGCTAAGTCTGCAAAGATTCAGCTTGAACAGTATATGGCTTTAACTGCGGCTCTGGGAAATCCTCTCGGCAGAGTCAATAAGCAGAAGATTGCATCTGACGCTTTATCTGATTTAAGTAAGTTAATGGATGCTTACCAGATAAGAATAGATAATCTTAGTGATTCATTTGTTGACATTGCAGATACAAATACAGATATCAAAGATACTCTTGACAAGCAGAAGGATGCACTCGATAAACAAAAAGATGACCTCGAACAGATGAAGAAGGACTATGAGGATGCTCAGAAGAAAATCAACGACCTTCTTGATTTGACGATGGATTATATCAAGAAACAGAAAGACCTTGAAAAGGATGCCCTTAAAGAAAAGCTCGACGGTTATAAAAAGGCTGTTGACCTTAAGAAGAAAGAGCTTGACATGGAGAAGAAGCTTCATGACTACAAGGATAATCTTTCTGAAAAGAGCAAGGCGGCTAATGACTTAAAACTTAAGATAGATGCTTTAAGTGTTGAGGGTGTTGACTATTCATTAGAAGACCTTAAAAACAAAAAGAAATATCAAGAGGATTATGTCAAAGCTAAGAAAGAACTTGACGACATCATTTATGACCATGAAATGGATATCAGAAAGCAGGCTCTTGATGACGAACTTGACCTGTTTGAAAATCAGATAGATGCTCAGACCAAAGCGATAGAGGATTACCTTGCTCATGAGGGTAAAATCAGAGCTGATGCTATTGATATGATGAATGGTAAGACGGAGGAATTCTACAGGAATCTTTATGATTATACTGTAAATTATACCACTAAGTCTGACTATGAATTCCAGAAACTTTGGAATGATGCATATGATGCTCTTGCAAAATATGGAAACGGTCAGATAGATGTTAATAATGTCCTCGCTTATCTCAATTATCAAATCGGTTATACTGATGGACAGATTAAAGGTCTCGATAACTCTATCACAAATCTGAATAATCAGATACAGGCAATGGGTAATAATACACGTTCTGCGATGGAAACAACAAGGAACGCTATTGACCCTACTATATCAATGTTTAATAAAATGGCTGATGCCATTAAAAACGTACAAGATGCTATGTCTGGTTTATCATCACAGCCAACGGGTATGGGAAATGACCCAAGATATACAGATACTTCTTATACAAAACAGTATATGGAAAAGTCAACCACTCCAAAGAACACAATGGACATTGCTCATTATATGATGCATAAAGTTCCAAAGTTCCATGATGGAGGACTGGTAGAAGGCGACGGAGAAGTATTTGCAAAACTCATGGCAGGAGAGGTTGTAACAACTGCAAATCAAGCTGAGAAATTCTTAGGTGAAACTCTCCCTAAGTTAATCACAGCAGGTCAGAATGTTTTTGCACCGAAGTACTCACAGAATCCTCTTACTGTGGGAGATATTATTGTTAATGGTAATGCAACCCAAGAAACTGTAAATCAGCTTAGAACTATCCAGAACACTATAGCTGAAAACATATTCAAACGAATTAACACTCGTTCTCGTAATAAGGGGCTCGGTGTTATGATATAAAAAGGAGTTGAACATTTGTGTATAAAGCTTTTACTTTTGTATATAACGATGTATCTTCATCCAATTACAATTTAAAGCTTTTACGCATAGACGAGAAGGATGCGTACACTACAGGAAGTAGTGTACCTCCTAAATCGTTTACTATGTGTAAAACAAATCTTTCCTCAAAACAAAACATCGTCGGGGTAACAGTGGATGACACACTTGAATTTCCAGTACAGGTTTTATTTGACTGGGAGGAAGGGGAACATCCAGATGGTGTTTCCAGAAATGTAATTGGAAAAATTAGAAAGTGGCTTTTTAATCAGACTGATTTCAAAAAGCTTGTTATACTGCAACCAGATATGCAGGATAAATATTTTGAAGCAATATTTACAAATCCACAAGACCTTATGCTTGAAGGACAAGTAATTGGATTTAGTGGAACAGTTAAGTGCAATAATACTGGTGCGTATAAGAATAAAAAAATAAAAAAGAATGTAACAGGAACTGAAATATATCATGTTCTCAATGAGACAGATGGTATATTCGACACACCTCTTAACATAAAGATTGAAGCAGGCGGTCAAGGTGTAGAAGATTTCTTCCTTGTTGTGAATGGTGAAGGAATAGCTATTGACCATGTACCTGCAAACTGTGTCATTACAATTGATACAGAAACACTGATGGTTGAAGCATCGGATGCGTTCGATGTTTATGATAATTTCAACATGTGCTTTCCACAGTTTAAAACTGGCATGAATATGGTAACAGTTGGTGCGAGTGAAGGAGCTGATGTTACCATTGAATGGAAAGAGATTATAGAGGTTGGTGTATAATTATGGTTTTTAAATATGACAGTAATTATAATTTAAAACAACCTATGATGAAAATTTGTACACAGGATAGGAGAGTAGTAGGTGTTGTAAGATATACAGACCCTAAGATTACTCCTATGTATTGTGATACATCTGAATTATCTTTTACTGTTTATGAAGACTGGACAGGATATGATAAGATAAGAAAGAACACAGTATTGTTAGTTGAAAACTTTGGATACTGGGTGGTAAATGATGTAACTGAAAATGATTTTGGTACACATAAAATCAAGGAAGTTAATGCATACAGCTATGAAGTAACATTATGTAGAAGGTCTATTACTCTTGAAAGTGATGTGTATAAATTATATGACCCTTTGGATGATGACCATTCTTTGTTAGGTCTTATCGCAGACCAGACAAATTGGAGTATTGGTCATGTAGACTCTAACCTTCTTAATAAAAGAAGAACTATAGAGTTTGACAATGTATCAGTTTATGACGCATTGATGAATGATATAACAGAAACTTTCAAATGCTTCTTTGTATTCGATACCGTAGCAATGACTATCTCATGTTATGACCAAAAGAAAGTTCCTGCTAAAACAGGTATCAATCTTAGCTTTAAGAACTTGGTCAATGAGCTTACAACAAAAACTGCTTCAGATGATATTGTTACAGCACTTTATGTAACAGGTGCTGATGGATGTGACATCTCTATGGTAAATCCATTAGGTAACAATATGATATATGACTTCACATATTTTTATGATGAAATGACTCCAGAGTTAAGACAGGCTGTTGAAGCATGGGCTGAAATGATGGAGACCGCAGAAGGTCAATATATGTCATTAAATGCCACATACTTATATTATCTGGAAGAGATTGAAACAAAAGATATAGAAATTGAACAGGTTGAAGGAGAAATAAAAGCTCTCAAAGATGCTCAGAGTATAGCTATATCTGAAGACAATACTGCAAGATTAGCAGAGCTTAAGCCTCAGTTGGAGTCAAAAGAAGCATCCCGTGGTCTTCTTGTAGGATTGAGAGACACATATATCACAGCAAGGGATAACGCATACGCTGACAAAGTGGCGTTCATTCAGACTTGTCAGCTTAAGAATAATCTTACTGAAGAACAGTATGACACATTACAGTTCTTTATGCAGTATGGAACGTATGAGAACCAGAACTTCTTATTTACATCTGATATGGTTACAAGTGAGAAGTTCGACTGGGAAGAAATGTTATATACACAGGCAAAGGATGACTTCTCGAAGATAAGCAGAACCAAATATAACTATGAACTGAAGCTCTGTAATTTTATTACAAATAAGAAGTATGCAAAATTTGTGCAGTCTTTGGAATTGGGTAAGACAGTAAGGCTCGAATGGAAGAAAGGTATCTGGATAGAACCTAAGATTCTGAAGGTAGAGTTAGACTGGACTGACCCTGCAAATACAACAATTGTATTAAGTGATACCTTTACTATAATTGACAATGTGTATAAATTCTCGGATGATTTTACTTCAACCAGTAAGATAGCTAACAAGGTTGCATTATCAATAGGTAACTGGCAAGACCCTGTAAAGAAGGGATTCTATGGTAGAGTCAATGACTATATAGATAGTGCGTTATCTTTAGCTAATCAAGAAATCATAAATGCTGATAATCAAGAATTTGGTATAGGTACTTATGGTATTCGAGGAAGAAAAGTTGATACTGTTAATGGTGGTTATGAAGACAAGCAGGTTGCTATTATAAACAACCTTATTGCGTTCACAGATGATGGATGGGCTACAACAAAAACTGCTCTCGGTGAAATTACTGTCGGTCAACAGAAGTATTATGGTCTTGCGGCTGAAGCGGTTCTTGGTAGGTTAGTTGCGGCTGACCACTTAGTTATCAGTAATACCAATAACACCTTCGTAGTTGATGGAAGTGGAGCAACATTGATAGATGCTACATTGACGGTAGAAAGTGGTAAGAGAAGAATTCTTCTTGACTCTACTAATGGATTTAAAATCCAGAAACAGAATGAACAGGATCCTACTCAGTGGGATGATGTGTTCTATGCAGATTCAAATGGTAACTTGGAAATAACAGGTAAACTATCTGCGGCAACTGGAAGCAACATAGCAGGATGGACGACAACTGCTACACGATTCACAGCTCCAAGCGGTGATTATATTGATTGTAATGGAACAGGTCAATTAGGTCTCATGACATGGGGCACAAATCAAGGTGCTTCATGGGCGAGATTCGATGGTAACATCTATGCTAATAACTTATACTCTGATTATGGAGGAAGTCAAGTATTCTCATGGCAGGGGGCAAGCGGTTGGCAAATGGGCGGTGGTTGGCTCGTAGATGCTTCTATTGACCCAAGTAAGAGAAATGCCGTATGGGATACCATTTATGCAAGCAAGGCTGAATTTGATGTAGTAAAAGCAAATGCCGCATATATAGATGACCTTGAAGCAGGATTTATTTCATCTGGAGGTGTTCAGACACCGATTCTTTTCGGTGGTACGTATTATGTAACTAATGGAAACACCTACACCAAAATTTATACAGAGGAAGATGATATAGACCAAACACATAAAGACGTTGCCTCTATGTATTTGGAAGCTTCGGGTAACATCCATTTAATTCCAAATGGAGGAGTAGGCAGAGTCCTCGTTGAGAATAGTGATAACACAGCCTATCTCGAAGCAAGTAACCTTGTTACAGTTAGAGAAAATAACACAGGAGGAGACCTTACTGTCGCTCATGATGCTGATGTCGGAGGAACTTTAAAGACAGAGTGGCTACAGGTTAGACAAAAGATAAATAGATGTATTGTATCAGATGCTTTTGCTGTGGGTGAAGACGGTGGGTCAAACAATCCTACTGGATTCTTCTGGGGAGACTGTGTTATGAAAGGAAGACTCTATATTAATGGTCAGTTATCTCTTGATAGTACTAACCAAGGAGATAACGGAGAAACGCAGAATGTAACAGTAGATGGTCAAACATTACACTTTAAAAAAGGTATATTTGTAGGCGTTTGGTAATAAAGTAATTGTGGAGCATCTTTTATAGGTGTTCCACATATTTATAAAAGGAGTGATAACAATGACAAATGAACAGGTTGAAATCAGAATGACAAAAGACCAGATGTCTCGCACACTTGCGAACATAATGAAAGGTCTTAATGAGATAGAAATAAAAGCAAAGTATGCAAATGAAATATGTGGTATTATGAACGCTCTTATTGCAGTAAAGACTGTAGTAGATAACAACACTTTGGAAATGGAGTGTGAAACTGTTGAGAAACAAAAGGAATAGATAAATTATATAAGGAGAATGATGTCGATTGCTTGTAAATTACAAAACTGAAATTAGTCCTACACAGGAACAAATACGAAAGATAAATCAAACAATAGGTACATGCAGGTATATATACAACTTTTATCTTACCATACAAAAAGAAAGATATGAACATGGGGAAAAATTTCAGTCTGCTATGGATTTTAGTAAGTGGCTAAATAATGATTATTTACCACAACACGAAGAATTATCTTGGATAAAAGAAGTTAGCAGTAAATCTATAAAACAAAGTATTACAAATGCTTATGGTGCTTATCAAAAATTTTTCAAAAAGCAAAGTAGATTTCCAAGGTATAAGAAAAAAGGAAAATCAGATGTAAAAATGTACTTTGTAAAAACAGACGCTAAAGCTATTATTTATTGTGAAAGGCATAGAATAAAAATACCTACTCTTGGATGGGTGCAGTTGAAAGAGAAAGGCTATGTTCCTACAACTAAAAGTGGTTTAATAATCAGAAGCGGAACGGTATCTGAAAAAGCAGGAAGATATTATGTGTCTGTATTAGTGGATGTTCCTCAAAAAGAGATTGAAAGACCTACTAATCAAGGAATAGGAATTGATTTAGGAATAAAAGATTTGGCAATATGTAGTGACAAACAAGTTTTTGCAAATATAAACAAATCTAAAGAAGTGAAAAGACTTGAAAAGAAACTAAAGCGTGAGCAGAGAAGTCTGTCACGTATGTATGAAAATAATAAGAAAGGAGAGTCTACTCAAAAGAATATACAAAAACAGAAGAGGAAAGTTCAAATAATATATCATAGGCTATATAACATCAGAACAGATTATATTAATAAAACAATAGCAAAGATAGTGAAAACCAAGCCATCTTATATAACTATTGAGGATTTGAATATATCTGGAATGATGAAAAATAAGCATCTTTCAAAAGCAATAAGTCAGCAGAAATTATATGAGTTTAGAACAAAATTAATCATCAAATGTCATCAGAACAATATTGAATTAAGGATTGTCGATAGATGGTTTCCAAGTTCTAAAATTTGTAATTGTTGTGGAAAATTTAAGAAAGATTTAAAACTATCAGATAGAACATATATCTGTGATTGCGGATATGTAGCAGACAGAGATTATAACGCAAGTCTTAATCTTAGAGATTGTAAAGATTATCAGATAGTTTAAATATTATAAACTACCGATGGCTTAGTCGGGAAGTAACGCCTATGGACTATACAAGAACTTGTGAGTAATTGAAATTCAATGAAAGCATATAGGAAGAAGTAGGAATTTTCTCAATGTGAGTATATTTATATTTATTTTGAGTAGCAGTGTGAAAAGAAAGATGATGACAATAAGTAATATTCAAGATTTAGGAGAGTTAGTTATTGCCAAAGGCGATACTTTCAATCTTAGATTTGTATTTAAAAATGAGGATGGAACTTTACCAGATTATACTGGATTCGAGGGATTCTATATTCTCTCTGAATTAGGATATGAAGATGTAAATATCCTTTCTCTTCAGATGAATTTACAAAGTGGAAGTGCAAACACTTTCACTCTCAATGTGATAACAGAAGATACACAAGATTTGGAAGCAAGAAGTTATGTGGCAAAAGTAGTTTTAAAGGATGAAAATGATAACCTTTATAAGAAAGCAAGAGGTATTATCACTATTAAAGAAGATAGTCTGGAGGTGACGTAATCATGCCTATTACTGGAACAGGTACGAAATATATTACTCCAGTAAAGGAAATCATAATCAAAGATATAGAATACAATATAACGGTATATAATCCGTTAACATACAACGTAAAAGTAAGAAAGGGTGTGAGATGATGAACGGAAGCGGAACACAAGCAGACCCGTATTTAATTACTACTTGTCAAGAGTTTGTAACCTGTTTAAAAACTTTGCATGGATATGCGAAATTAACTAAGAACTTAGACTGTAATGAAGATGGTTTGTATGAATGGAACTACGGGAATGGTCAAGCAATAAATGGAAGTTTGACAATAGATTTCAACGGACATTATCTTGCTAATGTGTTTATTCCAGATGACCAAGTTTTTGCTTATATGGATGAGAGAGCCGTTTTTAAGAATGGTGCAATAGTCAACGTATATGAACAGTCTGCAAAATATTTCACCTACAATGTATCATATTTTAATTTTGCTTTAAGCATAAACGCAAATACTTTTACAGAGCCAATAATTCAAACTTGGTTTGGAGAACCTACTCTTGATTATTGTAATGTAAGAATTACAAACGTTAATGTTAATAATATTAGTTCATGGTTTTCTGGTGCAAATAATGCATATTTCGCAACTAATAGTAAAATAAATGTTAATGGAAAGATTGAAGATGGATTGTATAGTGGAGAATATAAGTCTTCTGATTATGCAAGGGCTTTTAAAAATTGTTTGATAGAGGGAAAATTAACTGGGGGAATATCTAATCAAGCAATTCTTTTCTTTCAGTCGAAGGTATCGGGAGCGTGTTGCATGGGCGTTATATGGAAATGTGATGTAACTGAATGTGCGAACAGAGCGATATGGGAAAATTCTCGCAGTGGAGTAAACATAATTGATAGTTCTGCAATCGGAGTAAACATGACTCATACGCAAGATTCAGTATTGCTAACAGATGCACAGATAAGAAGTCATAATAAGTTAGATGAAATAGGATTTGATACAGTGGAGGCGATTGAATAATGGCGATAACAGGAACAGGTACGGTAAATGACCCATACCTTGTTAATTCGTATACTGATTTAAGAAATGTTTGCGGAGACGGAACAAGAACAGGTGGAACAGACGTATGGTGTAAACTCATGGTAGATATTAACTGCAATGAAGCGTGTCCTACAGGATGGTCTGCTGTTAAAATGAATATGAACTTTGATTTGAATGGTCATAAAATCATAGCTCCTTTATGTAAAGATGGTGTATCATTATTTTATTGTGATATGACTTCTATATATGGTTCATTTATAATTAAGAATGGAGAAATAATAAACATTTTTGAAGAATACACTGCAACATTTGTTGGTTCTGGAAAGTATCCATTCTTTAGAGGAGCTTATGTTCGGAATTCCGGTACTTGTGAAGGATATTGCGAATTTAGAATTGAAAATATGGGGCTTAGTATTTATGTCCGTAATCGTCCGTGTATTGTAAACTCACAACAAGGTTCTGGCTGTTCTGGAAGCTGTTATAATTCTACCATTAAATTATCTGGAGATTTGAGAAGTTACACAGACGGTTCGCAAGGTTTTCCTACGGGCACAATATTTTCACCAGGTACTTTCCAAAATTGCAGATTCATTCTTAATGACCTTAAAACGAATATATATAATGCTCTTTGGATGCAGAGCCACAATGGAGACCCAGGTAGAACCCCTCCAGTATCAAGTTGCCGTGTTGATGGTAGAACAAAAGGAGCTTTAAATCTTGGAAGTTCAAATATTGTAGGTGAAACTGGGAAACTAAATAACGGCTTATTAAAAGATATGTTCATTGCTGTTGATGAAGGGAAAGAAGAAGGATGGAATGACCAACTCACACACTATTATTCAAATGGCAAAAGTATTTTTGTTAAATTCCATGGAGGGCATGAAAGCTTTACAGGGAATAGAGATAATAATTTTGTAGGAGTTACAGATGCTGTTGCTAAAGATGTCGAAGACCTTAATGATACTGGCTTCATTACAATCGAGGTGACTTAATAATGGCTGACTGGTATCAAAGACAGGGGGAATATCCATACAGGGAATGGCATGATGTATCTGATAGTAACATTTATCCAGATAGTTTGTGGAAACAAGTAGAAGGGGATTATCCATACAGGAGATGGCATGATGTGTCAGATAGTAACATTTATCCTAAGTATGCCGGACTTTGGTTTCAGAGGGATGGCAATATTCCATATATGGACTGGATTGATATTCCTTCAGTTGATACCTTTCCAGAAATGTTATGGAAGCAAAGACCTGCCTCCACCCCTCACAGGAATTGGGCTACATTCCCGAAGCTTCCATCTAAATCTCCAGAAATAGCAAACATAGAAATAGTATCTCCTTTATTGGAATATCTAATCAAGAACAAAGGCGAGACAACAAGTAGATATCTCACATATGAAATAATATTGGAAGGAGAGTCCTAATATGGCAATATTACAAGCAGATAAAAAATATGTTGCAAATGGTGTAACAGTAAATGTTTACCATCTCGGAGACAATAATGATAACGGCATTGATATGCCTCCAAGACCGAGATGTTTAAATCTTATCGGTGTAACTATCCATAACACACCATGGATTGACACAGCAAGTGGAACTACACCTGCTGAACAGTACACGAGAGCAACAAAGAATGATAACATGGGAAGCGTAAGAGTTCATTATTATGTAGATGATGAATGTGCTTGGGAAAATCTCCCACATGACCAAGGCGGTTGGCACTCATGCGATGGCAATGTCGGAGGTAACGGTTCAACAATTGCAATCGAATGCATCATGAAGTCAAGTAATGACCCTGTTTCTCTCAAATCAGAAGAGAACTGTGCAAGACTTACAGCTTATCTTCTTCAGAAGTATGGCTTTACAATTGATGATGTTTATACACACAATGATTGGTATAAGCCTAAATACTGTCCTATCTATATTCTTCCACACTGGAATGAATTCCTTAACAAGGTAAAGAAGTATCTGGGTAATCCTTCTGCTCCAAGCGAAGTAGATGTCAAAGAGCTTTACCGTGTAAGAAAAGAGTGGAGCGATGCTAAATCACAGCTTGGTGCGTATTCAGTTCTTGATAATGCTATTAAGTGTTGCCAAGATGGATACGGTGTATACGATAAGAACGGTAAAATCGTTTACAAGAAGGAAAGCGGCAAGCCAGTTGAATTAGTCAATGTACCAGAACAGAATGATATCCTTGAACTCCAGAAGATTCTTAATAATAAGGGTTACAATCTGGTAGAGGATGGCATCTTTGGTAACAAGACTTATGACGCTGTTAGTGATTACACAATCGAATACTCTAATAGAGGCGAACTTACAAGATGGGTTCAGCAGAGACTTACAAATAAAGGATATCCTTGCGGAGAGATTGATGGTATTTGTGGTAACAAGACCATGAACGCCATTATGAAATTTCAAGCAGACAACGGACTGGGGGTAGGTTATCTTGGTGGAACAGACTGGAAATACCTCTGCAAATAAGGCAGGAGTTTTTAAACAAAAGGTAGCACAGCTTCTTAGTATCAAGTCAATTGTTACTTTAGAGATTGTAACTGTGTTCTGCTATTTAGCATTTATTGGAGAGGTAAAAGCTGAGGTATTCGTAGCAATAGTTAGTTCTGTTCTCAGCTTCTACTTCGGTACGGTTCATGAAAAGAAATCTTGAAGTGAGGTGTAATAAGATATGACAACAGTCAATTCTGAAATGATTGAGGAGCTTAAGTTAATCTTTGTTACAAAAGATGAATGTAGCAAGATTATGGATGCAGAGGATGCAAAGATTACTGAAATCAAGGTAGATATTGCAAGGATAGTTAGCAAACTGAATATCCTTATAGCTATTCTTTCTGCTATCGGAGCAAGTGTATTGGGGGTTTGTATTAAACTTTTATTTGGAGCGTGATGTATATGTGTCAGTACCAAAGCAACCTAAACAGATATTATGAATCTGTTATCAAAAGACTATGGGCGACTGTATATATCCTGTCTGGCACAGTGGCAGTTATGGTACTGGTATTGATTGGATTAGGAATTTATGGGATAAAGAGGATTGACGAGTATAAAGAGATAATTGAATGTTTAAAAGAAATTATTGCTTTAAACTCTTGACAATCAAAAAATAAAGTGGTATAATAGGATTATGGTTTTTGAATCATAAATAAAATAGAAAAGGAAGATTTAAAATGAAAAAGACAATAGCAAGTGTTATGGGATTATTTATTGCCCTATGTATGGTGTCATGTTCTGGAGGCAAGGATAATTCAGTATCGGATGTAGAAGAAGTAACTACGGTAAGTACTTCAATTGTAACGACAGTAGGAACTTCAAGTGTTACTACATCGAATACAACACTTACAACAACACCTGTCACTTCTGAAGTAACTACTTCTGTGACAACAGAGGTAGTGGTTGAGACTGAGGCTGAAAAGCTTCCAGAACAGCAGACATACGATGACCCAGAACCAGTGAAGGAGAAGTATGTTGAACCTTCAGAAGAAAAAAATCCAGAACCTATAGAGGAATATCTTGTTTACAAGGCATCTACAAAGTATCTTCATAAAAATACTTGCAGATGGAATTGTGGAGATGCTGAAAGGATTGACTCAGTAGAAGGAGTTGAACTTCGTATCTGTGAAGAGTGTAATCCAGAGGCAGAAGGATATATCCCTTACGAACCACCGACTGCATCAGAATGTGGTATCAGTGATTATGATTATACTTTACTTTGTAAAGTTGTAGCATCTGAAGCAGGTGGATTAAATCTATATGAACGTGCCTGTGTTGTAGCTTCTGTAATCAATCAGCGTGACCGTATGGGTATGTCAATTGAAGACTGCCTATATGAATCATGCGTACCATGGGGCTTCTGTCCTTGGAATGACTATTTCTGCGGAGGTAGTGTTTATTATGCGGATATGTCAGATGCGGTAGATTATTACTTCGCACATACTGATACAGAATTCGCTTACTGGGGCGCTGACTCATGGTGGGGCGATGGCTCACACAATAATTTCTACAGGGCATTATATTGACAAAAGCTGAAGCCATAAAAGAAATAAAGGCTTTAAGGCGTGAGGGTAGAAAAGATAAGACAATAAAACAAATTGACCAAAGAAAAGTCTGTGGGTATAATCTCGCAGACTTTCTTTGTGTTATATGCAAAAAAGTTAAAAGAAATCCTCATGCTGTATATAGAACAAAAGATAGTATTACAATGGAATACAGTAGCAGGGCAGAAACAATTAGTATAGATTTTAAACGAATACTTAATAGTAATAAAGTTTATGTAAACATTAAAACAATTCGTGCTGATGTTGTTATTGATAAACAGAAATTCTGGTTTCTCCTTGGAGACGATGATGATATTGTTCTCGATACAATATTGGCAAAAGTAGAATCATTATAGGAGTGTGATATTATGGTAACAGTAAGCAAGGATAACGACTACGTGGGGCTTTCAACAGACACTAAGCCTACAGGTAAAGAAGTAAAGAATGGAGCGATATTCTATGAAATGGATACTCAGACTGCCTATATGTATGATGCAGAGAACGAACAGTGGCAGGCTCAGTAAAGAAGGAGGTAGAAATATATGGACATGATGGCGTATCTCTTATCAAGGAGTTACACTGATGGGTCTATAGCAGGAACAGCAGGTGTTCTGAAGGGTAAGAACTGTACTATTCAAAGTATAGAGCCTACAGAAGATGGTAATATTGTAACCTTTAAATGGACTGCGGATGATGGGTCTTTCAGAACACAACAGATGACAGTAAAAAATGGTATATCTGTTGCTGACACTCATATGGATGGAACAAATCTTATTATAACTTTATCGGATGGAACAGAAATTAATGCAGGAACAATCGTTTCTACCAGTAGTATCTTAGCTCCAATCAAAGCTACAGTACAAATTGGAGGTGTTACGGCAGGTAAGACCTATTCGGCAGGCACTATGGTAGAAGCAATACTTAGAGACATCCTTATTAAGACAGAAAATCCTGTTGCAAATCTTTCTATTACACCAGATAGAACATTGTATGATATAGTAACTGAAAGTATTGATTCTATTAGCATGAAGGCAGTACTTACAAAGAAGACATTACCAATTAAGACATTGAAATATTATGTGGATAATCTTTTAGTTCATCAATTAAATGGTGTTGCAGATGGTGGTGTGTTTACTTATCAATATGATGCTCCAACTTCAATTAATACAACGACAGTATTTAAGATTGAGGCAGAGGATAATGAAGGGAATAAGGGAACAGGTTCAATCACAGTAAACTTTGTAGCAAAGTCTTACTATGGTGTTGTTGGTGCAGATATAGGAGCACCTACTTCATCTCAAATTAAAGCACTTAATAATACTCTGAAGACAGGTAAAGAATATGTTTATAACAATATTACCTGTGAGTATAATAAAGTATGTTATGCTTATCCTAAGAGTATGGAAGCTTTAAGTTCGATTAAAGATATTCCTAATAATATCAATTATACTAATAGTTTTAGTAGAACAGAATTAACCATTGATGGAATAGATTACTATTGCTATACTCAGACAGACCCTTCGGGAGCTGATGGAATACAATTAACATTCGCATAGGGAGGCGATGACCAATGGCAATATCAATGTTAGATAACATTAGTTATAGAGGCAAGAAGGCTGATAATGAACGTAGCCTCTTCTCTACAATCGCAGAAATGGTTGCTTATAATGAAAATTATCTTCCAGATATCTATATAACTTTGAATCAAGAAGATGGATGTCAGTATAAGTACCAAAGGTCAAATCCTGTTGACCCAGAGACAGGAAGATGGAGAAAAATGACAGGAGGAGAAGGTGGGGCAGACCTTGTTAACTATTATAACAAGTCTGAAATCAATACTCTTCTTGAAGATAAGGTGACTGTAGAGCTTGGGAAAGGTCTTTCTACAAATGATTACGATGACACAGAAAAGCAGAAAGTAGAAGACCTTGAAACTCTTGTAGGTAACAGTACTTTAACTACTACAGCAGATACAGTTACAGGTGCGGTTAATGAATTAGTATCACAAGATGCGGCTCTTTTAGTTTTAATAAACGAGAATGCAGAAGAGATTGAAAAACTTCAGAAGACTCCTGCTATTGCGGTAGATGAAAAGCCTACTTATAACGCAGGCGTAATCACTTATAAACAAGGTGGAGTGGAATATACTACAGAAGATACAGACCAGTGGTTTTATTACTCTGACTCATTACCAGATAAACTTTATCAGACAATCTGGATTAATGGTCAAGAAAAAACTATTGAGTCTGGAGGAGTGGACTTTGATGATTACTGCAAGAAAGAAGACATAATTACAACTCTTGATTCTGTTGCTACAAATAAACCTCTTAGTGCATCAGCAGGTAAAGCCCTTAAAGATGCACTCGATGCAGGGCTTGATGAAAAATTAAGCATCGAACAAGATATAAGTAAAGCAGGATATGTAGTCAAGGTTGGAGAGGATGGCAACCTTATTCTTTCTGAAGATTCTGGAGAAGGTGAAGCGAGCGGCATTTCTTATAGTAATGAAGAAACTCCTACATGGGATAATGTCAAGAAAGCTCTTGATGGTATTATATCTAAGATATATTATGTTGCTCCAAAGATAACATCATTTACTGCGTCACCAGATACCACAATTTATGAAATAGGTCAGACGGTATCAAGTATCTCTTTCGCTTGGGCTGTTAATAAAACAATCACAAGCCAAAATCTTACAGATTGCGTTGTAGATGAAGATGATAGGACAGCAACATATGATACTCCATTTACTACCAACAAAACATTTACTCTTCTGGTTGGAGACGGACAGCAAACAGATTCCAAGAGCATTTCTATCCAATTCCAGAATAAGGCGTATTGGGGTAGTGCGGCAAGTAGTGATTCATATGATAGTGCTTTCATACTTGGATTATCAAGCAACAAATTCGCAACATCTATCAAGGGAGAATATTCTATCAATGTAGGAAGTGGAGAATATGGTTTCCTTTGTGTTCCAGATTCTTTCACAAGAATTAGTTCTTGGTACATTGGAGGATTTGAAGTTTCATTGGTAGATGAGGAAACAATTTCATTTACAAATGCAAGCGGAGGAGTAGTAACATACAGAATCTATCACACAACACAGCCTGCTCTCGGTTCAATTAAAATTGAAGTTAAATAAGGAGTGATAATATGGGATTAAAATTAGCTGATACAGCAGAGCCAATGGGGAATTTCCCTGTTGCTCATGCTGAAGATATTGATATAGAAAAAACAGCAGGAGTATATAAGTCGTTACAAGATATGTACGATGATGGAGAACTCGGAGGAAGTGGGGAAGGTGCGTTAATCATGACTTCAGAAGAATGGAACGCACTCGAACCAGAGGATATTCCTGCGGATGGAACAGAAGTAATCATTACAGATGATGCAGGAGAGGGCTATGCCATGCGTGCAAACGGCAGGTCTTTTGATGATTTTATAAGCTCTGCTTATGATGGAAAATATATGTGGTCTTCCCCTGCTACACTCCCAGATTTTGGAGACGAATTATATCAAGCGGCATCTTCTACTGGTAGAGGTGAAAGTTATAATATAAGCACAGGTACAGGGTCTTCTAAAACGGCTCAGACAATTAATCTTCATAATAAAGCTGTTGAAAGACTTACCAGAACCAGATATATGGGAATGGGGATTGAAGCAGTTTGGACTCCTTGGTTTGGCTCGTACCAAATATACTCGGACGAATTAAAGAATGTGGGTATGTATGATGTAAATTCGAGTTCATATTATTCAGCGGAAGTTGTACTTAAAAAAAGTATGACTGTCTCAAACGTAGAGGTTATTTCTGGTTGGAATAATATTGCAGATGTTTCAAGTTTAAATATTAAAAGAATTTTAGATTTAAAAGTTTATGATGAAAATGGAAACATCCGAGGATTTGATAAGTGCAGAATTAATAACAATTATCTGCAAATTTATACTCAGACAGCAGGAATAGTAACAGAAGTTGCATTTGAATTTCTGTTAGAAAACGAATAATAATTATAATGGGTCGGGTTAATTCTCGACCCATTATTTAGAAAGGGTGATATTATGAGTGTAAACGTAGTAAAAGATGGCAAATTAAAAAAAGTAGCAGGAGCAGAAGGTGTTACTATAACTTCAATAGAACAAACAGGAACATCAAGCGTAAGCGGTGGTACTAATACTATCACATGCACTTTAAGTAATGGTGAAACACAGACATTTACTATAACAAATGGAACATCTGTTCTTCCTCTTGGTAGACCCGAAACAACAGTAGCAGGAATGATTTGGATTGAACAGACGTAAAGGGAGGGATAATTAATGGCAGTAGAACCAATAGATATATCAGTATCCTTTACAATAAAAAAAGGAAATGATATTAAAAAAGCCACGATATATAAAAATTTTCGTGAATTTTTAGATTATGAAGAAGGGAACTGTTATATTGGGGTTAACCCAGTAAATAACGGTGGTCAGAATATAGGATATTTATATTGCAGTAAGCAACTATATTTAAATCGAACATCTTATGATGTAACAGAAAAATATTTATTTTCATTTAAAGCAGAAAATGGTCAAGTGTATCATGCATATCAAACTTATCCAACTGTAGGAGAAATAATTGAGGAAACTTACACTACAAGTGAGGAGGAACCTATAGAATTTGACGGGGAGGACTTCCCTTATGGTGCAGTTGTATACATCGTAGGGTCTAAAGGAGCTAACGGTTCGGGTGGTAGCTCTGGTGGTTCTGGTGAACGCTACTACAGTCAAGGTGGTTATCATTCACAAACAGGAGCAGGTGGAGCAGGTGGAAATGGAGGAAGCGGAGGTGTTAGTTGTTCTATAAGCATTAGAACTGATACTGACGAAGGAAAATATGCAATAATTACCACATACGGAGGTTACGGTGCCGGTGGTGGAGGAGGCGGTGGAGGAGGTGGTGCTCCTGACAGTGGTTCCTTTGCGACTATTTGGAGAGGCGGCTCTGGTGGCTCTGGCGGCTCTGCATCAAATGTATCCAGATGTGCTAAAATTGAATTTCCTTCTTTAACATCATTTGTAATTACGGAGATATTTAAAAGAAATAGTGGGCTTAATGGAGGAAGAGGAGAGTCTGGAAACAATGGTACGTCTAGTTCTGGAGGCAGAGGCGGTAACGGAGGAAGTAACGGCAAAGGAAGTAGTGGGCAAAGCGGTTCGGGTAGTTCTGGATACGTTGGAGGTGACGGAGGTAGAGGAGCAAACACCAATGAAACCAGAGTGGCTGATGTTTGGGGTATAGATAATATTGATTATTCATCTTACGAGACAGATATAGTAACGAGTACGTGCGTAGCAAAAACAATTCAAAACTCTGGAGGAGTTGTTGTAGCTAAACGTTGTTTATATTATCAAACTTAAAAGGAAAGAGGAACGTTTTATGTATGTAAGAATTAATAGCAAAGGGGTCTTTACAGGGTTTACAAATAAGTACAATGAAAAGAAATGTGTAAACCTTCCAATTAAACCATTGGTAAATATGGAGTCTGCGGTATTAAATGAAGATAAAACAGGATGGAATTATGTATTTGAAAAAGTAAATCCTACCACTGAAGAAACTCCATTTGCTCTTTTACCATTTACTCCTTCAATTATATACTCACACGATATTTGCCCGACAGGTGGAGATGTTTGTCTGACTAAAGATGAAAGTATTTCTATATTGATTCCTTGTTATAATAAATCTCAATATATAGAAGAATGTATATTGTCTTGTGTTAATCAAACAATGAAGCCTACTCAAATAGTAGTATTGCTTATGGATGATAAATCTATTGCTATGAAGAACTACTTGGAATCTCTTGATTCAACTGTAGAATGTATCCCACATGAAAGAGTTAATGCATCTGAAGCAAGAACAATACTTGTAAATGAATATTGCCTTAACGACTGGTTTATATTTCTTGATGGAGATGATTATTTAAAAAATAACTTTATCGAAGAATGTTATAAAACTGAAGGCTCTTTAATCTTTTCTCGAATCCAGTATGTATCTGAAGACGGAGAGATTGACAAAGATGTATTTTTTACTCCTTCAGAAAAAATGGGGCATCCTTCTGGATGTTTAAAAAATAATCTTACGGTGTTGATGCATAAAGACGTATTTGAATCAGTAGGATTGGATAAGAATTTAGCAAAAGGTGGAGAAGACTTTGATTTTTTTGTAAGATTGTTACAGAATAATTATTACAAAATATCTTTGGCAAAAGACACTTGTTACTATTACAGGCAAACCATGGGATTAACTCACAGCCATGAATTTTTTGAATCGCATCTTAATGCGGTCAATAAGAATCTGGAATATCTGCACGCTGAATTCAATAAAGAATTTAAGTTTGATGCAGTTGAAAATTATTATTACAATAATCCTACATTGGAAGACTTTGCAAAACTTTTCTATATAAATGAAAATATTCTTATAAAAGAGAAAATAGATAATCTTAGATATAGGTTATATTTGTCTAAGCAAAAAACTCCAATGCGTGCCTTTTCTGAAGGTGAATTTGTTGTAGTAGGAAATGCCAACAACATAGAAGATTATTCCTGTCTGGAATTTGATGTGTTGTTTTGTGAGGAGATTACAGAATACAATATGTGCAATCCAGATTTTGGAATGGTTATCAATAAAAATATAGCAGAAGATAAAAATTTTCAGAATTTATCTGGATACAACAGAATAAAATATTTGTTAGATAACTATTCTTGCTTTGAGCAAAAAGTTCAATACTCCGAGCTAATGACAGAGGAAGATATTGTCCTTAGTCTTAGATTGGGTGCTTCAGATAATGAGATTATTTCTAAGCAATTTGAACTTATTGACTCTGAAAAAATCACTCTCGACGGAACACAAAATGGATTTCCTCTTCAGCTCGCATTCACCCTTCATAAAGAATGTAATTTAAATTGCGAGTATTGCAACATGTACGGACAAACTGATGTCTTGACAGATGATGAAGTGTTTGAAAACTTCGACAATGCTTTAACTTCTTTGGAAAACAAATTGGCAGATACAACATATTATCCAACAATTTCTATCTTAGGAGGAGAGGCTACACTCTGGTCTGATTATTTAATTCAAAAAATTCTTAAGAGACTTGAATCATATAATAAGATAATGCTGTTCTTAAATGGTACAAATCTGGATAGTTTATGGTATAAACAAGATAAAGCTCATATTGTTAAACATATAGTTGATTGGAAAGAATGTCCAGATAAACTGAAAAGAGTTAATCTTGGTAAAAATGAAACAGCAATAATTGTTGTAACACATCAAGAGGTATCTGATGCGGAACAGTTTTTCTCTGAACATGATGACATTCACGATGTATTTATATCTGGCTGTGCAAATGCACCAGACAGTTCCATGGATTCTACAATAGAAGATATAGATAGGCTTAATAATATGTGTATCGAAAGAGGCGAAAGTTCGGACACTCTTAATACATGTGAGAATATAAAAGCACTCTCTATTGATTGTACAACAATGCAATGCAAGTCTTGTTGCAGACATACTACAACTACAACACTGGATGATGCATTTAATGAGGTTATGACTAAAGATACAAGTAAATGTCAGAATTGTGTTTTATATCAAATAAAAAATAATTTATAATAATATTTAATAGGGTAGCACTTTATAAGTGTTACCCTATTTTTTTTACCTTACATCTTTTAAGCTCTGCATATGCTTAACTGATGCGGCAATCTCCCTTATATCGTTCTCAATTGCTTCCTTCTTTATTGTTACATCCCATGATATTCTTATCGTACCATTCTTGAAATCGTTTGGTAAATGAAGCTTCTCTAATATTCTATCATCCTTCTTTCCAGAAGAGCAGGCTGATAATGTCGATACATATATTCCCTTGTTAGATAGAACCATCTGAAGAGTTTCTGCATCAATATTCTTAAAGGCAACCAGAACAATAGGAATCATGGTCTTTATTGTAGATGGTGTGAAATAACATGGCATCCAATCTTCTCCCAGTTCCTCATGGAAGATGTCCTTGATAGAAAACAGAATATCTTTAATCTTTTTTCTCGCATAAGGGTTATTCTCTATAATATATGTTGGAATCTCATTTAGTCTCTGAGCATATTTGCCATAGGCATATATTGCCATTACGTTTTCTGT
This sequence comes from Bacteroidetes bacterium ADurb.Bin302, assembly GCA_002069025.1. Next base: position 62,215 of record MWBK01000206.1, read on the forward strand.
TCCTCTGTGAAAGCCTCCTTCCTGTTCTCCACCTGTTCCGAAGACCTTAAGGTAATCTTTATCCCTTACATATAAAGGGCAACAGCCTCCGATTAATCCAAGCTTGTGCGATGAAGGAAGAGTCATAAAGTCTACGTCAAGGTCTTTCACATCAATGTTAACTTTACCATACGTTACTGTAGCATCGGTGTGGAATGGCTCTCTGTATCCTCTGCTATTGTTCACTTTCTCAACCATACTCTTGATATTGAATATCTCGCCTGTGATGTTTGATGCCATGACATGTGTGAAACAACTCTTATCAAGTTCCTTGGAGTCGATATCTCCTATATCAAATACATTCATACTGGAATGTTCCACACTTCTTGCTGTAACAAAATCAAAGCATCTCTGTAAATAGTTATTCGCTTCTGTCGCAGAGCTGAAGAAGATTATCTGGTCTGCCTCAGCACCGATAGACTTTGCAATTTCTTTTCTGGCATGATTGATAATGTTCTTTGTACGAATTCCTACTTGATGCAGGCTTGAAGGATTACCTAACCCTACTTCTGCAAGAGTGCAACACTTATCCCAGATTTGCTTATCCATATGGTATTTTGTAGCCGCTACATCTAAATACATTTAATATCCTCCTTAATAGATTAATCTTTATCAGCGTTCCAAAAATCCGTGATATACTTTTCAGTTTCCTTCATAGATTTTACTGTGCCCCGAAAGTACTCTGGCTTTGCTTTGCCAGTTTCTATCATTCCCTCTAAGTCCGTAATTGCATACTTAAGAGCGTAGACGATAGCATCATACTCAAATTGACTTATTTGTAATAGCATTTCTTTTTTCTTTCCAAATATTTTTGACCCTTTTAAAGAGCTGTAAAAGTTTGTTATTCTCCCATGAAGCTTTCATCGGCTTAGCTTTAACCCATGTACCATTTTTGTACTCTTCTGTATATCCTTTCATAATTCCTCCTTAAACAGATACGTTCTCCAGTCGAAACAACCAGAGAACGTATCTTGATATATATTAGGATTAGGAAAATGGCTTATTATGATAATATTGCATTGAAGAATTTTTCTAATTCATCTTCTCTTTTCCTACGTGCTATCTGAATCATGTCATTATTTTCTCTTTTGGCATTTGCATATTCTGCAATCTTTGAAAGTGTTGACATACCGTAATCTGAAATATGTTCTTCAATAAAAGTTGACAAAGCATTAAAATCAGTAAGATTATTATCCTCTATAATTCCGTTGACTTCTGATGTTTTTAAATGTTCGCATTCCATAAACCTTTTAATTTTAGAAGCAACATCGTTCATGATTGCTGTTGGTACAGCTTCCCCTAGACAACGTCTTATGTTCATCTCATTTTTCTTAAAAAATGATTTTTTTTCACTTTCAGACAAATTATTTAACTCATCAAGGGATAAATTCGTCCATTGAAAAGAATCAGGAATAGACATCATAAGCATTAATTCTCTTATACTAAAAACTCTGTCATCTACTGGATGAACAGTATTCTGACTTGCAAGCTGATCATTTCTTGTATGAATACAAGGGCCAACCTTATCCCATATCTGTCTTCGATATTTATCTCCATTTTTCTGTTTGTTTATTACTATTTCACCATCAATAATTTGATGTGGTATTTTGTTCACATCTTCTTGATCAAAAGCCGATTCCCCTTCTTTTAAATCGGATATCCATGCCCTCATATGTTCTGGGTATCTTCGGAAGAAATGTAAGGCATCTGTTTTAGAAATTTCTCCAAAAACTTTTAATGGTTCAAGATGACCAATAGTTTCTCTTAAAGTTTTTTCAGGTTTAAAATCAGGAAAAATCTCAAAAGGCGAAACAAAATCTGCCAGTTCTTTTTTAACACCTATAACTAATGTCCTTGACCTACTTGAGCATGCACCATAATTTTTGAAATTTATGATTTTATAATATATAGAATACTCTGAACCAAGATTATTATCTATAGCTGCTCCGATTTCTTTTTCCGTTCCATCAACATCTGTACATAACGTTTTCATGAATGCAGGAACATTTTCAAACACAAAGAAATATGGTTTAATTTTACTAACAAGTTTTATTGATTCAACAACTAATGAATTTCTTACAATCTCATTATCAGCTTTTTTATGATTTGCAACTGACATGCCCTGACAAGGCGGCGTTGCAACTAAAACAGTAACGTTTTTTATTCCCTCATGTAGTTTCCATCGTTCGACTTCAGTTAAGAGCTTAGTATGAGTTTCTGGTAAAGTAATGTCACCGCATATATATCCTGTTTCGTATTTGCACTTATTGTTATGCATCTGAATAGCTAAGCGTTCTGAAAGCATTTCATTAGTAGCAATACAATCGAATCCATTCATTTTAAAGCCGTAGCATCCTACACCAGCACTACTAAAAAGTGAAATATATGTCAATTTTGAATCTTTTATTTTCATAATCTGCAACCTCTCTATCTTAATATTATAACACAAATTATAAGTTGTGGTCAATAATCGTCATACAAACTGTCAATATTCACAAAAAAACTCTTATATATACTTATGAAGTGACAACGTATTTAGTATAACATAATACTCTTATTTCAGATAAAGTCAAGCGTATTTCAATAAATTACCCAACGCATATGATATCGTTTGGCTTTCATCAAAAAAACATTAACAAACAAAAAATATAAAAATCGACTAAGTCATTTCATTATACTCTCTCAAGTATTTAAACGGAAATGGTAAAACTGTATGCTGATTATTTCTTACAAAATCAACTGCTAGAAGCTGCAGGAACTTCTCAAATTCGATTTCACCATCAGCAATCACTTTTCTTACAATACAAGCATTATGAACCGAACTTTGTAGTTGTTCACGTTGCATATTCATTCACATTTTATTCACACAAATGCGTTATTAATGCAATGTAAACGCTCATAAAATGCAGAGGAGGCTTTTTCTATTGTATACTTATAATTTACAGTTGTTTTGTGCGGCTGCATTCTTGATACGTTCAGCAATATCCTGTGAATTATACATAAAAACACC
>MWBK01000207.1 GCA_002069025.1 Bacteroidetes bacterium ADurb.Bin302
AAACAGCTGTTTAAATTGTATTTAAATCAAAATAATTTGAAATGTATTTTTCGGCAGAACAGTAGAGTTTGATATGTTGGTTTAAAATTGTACTTTTGATGCTTTATATTAACACGTAAAAATAGAAGACAAAATATGAAAATCAATCCAAAAATAATATTATTGACAGGAGCCAGTGCAGGTATAGGTTTGGCCGTTTCTGAATTGCTAATGTGGCAAGGGCATAAAGTATATGCAGCTTCTAGACGTTTAGTTGCAGACCGACAAGATAGTCAGTCAGGAGGTTGTATCTGCGGAGTTTGTATGGATGTAACCAACGAAGAATCAATACGCAAAGCTGTTGATACAATACTTAGTAAAGAATCTCATTTGGATGCCGTTATTTGTAATGCAGGTAATGGAATTGCAGGAGCCATTGAAGATACCTCTGATGAAGAGGCTAGATTTCAAATGGAAACAAATTTCTTTGGTGCGGTGAATACTATTCGTGTATGTTTGCCAATATTTAGGCAGCAAAAATATGGACGCATCATTGCAACAGACTCTGTTGCAGGAATAGTTCCAATACCATTCCAGGCATTTTATTCGGCAAGTAAAGCTGCATTATTAATATATATGCAAGCACTTGCAATGGAGGTTAAGGAGTTTGGCATAGAATGTGGTTGCGTTTTGCCGGGAGATACAAAAACAGATTTTACAGCTTCCAGATGTTTTACAAAAGCATCACAACTAGATTCATCATGTTATAAGGATAAAATGAAAAAAGCTGTTGGAATAATGGAACATGATGAACAGAATGGTATGTCGCCGGCTCAAATAGCAGATGCAGTTTCGTGTCAAATAAACGGAAGTAGTGTTAAGCCGATATTAGTGCCCGGATTATCATATAAATTTATTTGTTGGTTAATGGGTATAATACCGGCATCATTACGTATAAGCATAATCAGAAAAATATATTCATAAAGATATGGATGCATCAGCCTTAACTCAAAAAATCAAAGAAACTGCAATACAAGTCGGTTTTGATGCTGTTGGCATAACTAAAGCTGAATTATTGGAAGAGGATAGAGCCTATCTCGATTCTTGGTTGTCGGCAGGTTATGCAGGTTCAATGAATTACATGCACAATTATTTTGAGAAAAGAGTTGATGTGTCAAAATTAATAGATGGTGCTAAGTCAGTTATAGTTTTATTATATAATTATATGCCCGAAAGATTGCAATCGGCTTCTGCGCCTAAGGTTGCTAAATATGCATACGGCAATGATTATCACCATATTATAAAACAAAAGTTAGAGCAAGTCGTTTCTCAAATCCCTGAAATTAAGTTGGATGAGCAGCAATGTTTTTGCGATTCTGCGCCATTGCTTGAAAAACGTTTGGCAGTGCGAGCCGGTTTAGGTTGGATTGGTAAAAATACTACTCTTATTAATAAACGATTCGGCAGCTATTGCTTTATTTCTGAGATTGTTACCGATAAAGAATTAGTGTACGACAAGCCTGATTTATCAACTCATTGCGGCAATTGCAAGCGTTGCATAGACGAATGTGCTACAAATGCTTTGTACAAGGAATATCAAATGGATGCCAGAAAATGTTTGTCGTATATAACAGTAGAGAGTAAGGATGATAGAAGTCAAGATGAGGCTTTACGCTCTACTCATACGCTATTTGGTTGCGATAAATGTCAGTCAGTGTGTCCGTGGAATTTACGTTTTGCTCATAGTTCGAATCATGAAGAACTGAAAGCACTTGATTTTTTAAATTGGACTAATGAAGATTGGGTGAATTTGGATAAATCGAAGTTTAACAGGATATTTAGGAACTCGGCTATGCAACGTGCAGGTTATGAGAAGATTATGACTATATTAAATTGTCTTATGTAAATTTTATCTATTTATATATGTGTTAGTATAAAAATTAATCATAACTTTGTAGCCGTAATCGTGGATGGATTTGAACTAGCTTGCAACCACGCAAAAAAATGCTAAAAACGACTTCTTTTTTGCCGTTCGGTTAATTCAAATCCATATACAACAAAATTTGTAAATTAATTTAATTGTTATGGCTTATTTTTTTTCTTCTGAATCAGTCTCTGAAGGTCATCCTGATAAGATAGCTGACCAAATTTCGGATGCTTTGCTTGATAATTTCTTAGTACAAGACCCTAATTCAAAGGTGGCTTGCGAAACTTTGGTAACTACAGGTCAAGTAATTTTGGCCGGAGAGGTTAAGACCGATGCTTATGTCGATGTGCAAACTGTGGCACGCCATGTTATAAAACGTATCGGTTACACAAAAAGCGAATATAAATTTGAAGCCGAGTCTTGTGGTGTTTTGTCTGCAATTCACGAGCAATCTGATGATATAAATCGCGGAGTTGAGCGCGAAAATCCGTACGATCAGGGTGCCGGAGATCAGGGTATGATGTTTGGCTATGCTTGTGCCGAAACAGATAATTTGATGCCTATAGCTCTTGATTTATCTCATGCTTTGCTTTTAGAATTAGCTGCTATACGCCATGAGGGTAAGGAAATGACATATTTACGACCTGATGCAAAATCTCAAGTAACCGTAGAGTATAGTGATGACAATAAGCCGGTGAGGATTGATACTATTGTTATTTCAACTCAGCACGATGAATTTTTGAATGATGATGCAAAGATGCTTGCTGTTATTGAAAAGGATGTTCGAGAAATTTTGATACCTCGTGTAATGTCTAAAGATTCAAAATACAAGGCATTAAACAAGGACGATTATAAGTTGTTTGTAAATCCAACCGGAAAATTCGTTATTGGAGGTCCTCATGGAGATACAGGCTTAACCGGCAGAAAAATAATTGTGGATACTTATGGCGGCAAAGGTGCTCATGGCGGTGGTGCTTTCTCCGGAAAGGATCCTTCAAAGGTTGATAGGTCTGCTGCTTATGCTGCACGTCATATAGCAAAAAATATGGTTGCAGCCGGCTTGGCTGATGAGGTGCTTGTTCAAGTTGCTTATGCTATAGGAGTGGCAAAGCCGATTAATCTTTATGTAAATACATATAATACTTCAAAAGTGTCTTTAAGCGATGGTGAAATAGCGTCTAAAATTGAGACTTTATTTGATATGCGCCCAAAGGCTATAGAAGATCGTCTTAAATTGCGTAATCCTATTTACGAGGAAACTGCTTCTTATGGTCACGTTGGTAGGACTCCGACAGTAGTTGAAAAAACATTTACAAGTTCTGATGGTCGTTCCATCAAACGCAAAGTAGAGTTGTTTACTTGGGAAAAAACGGATATGGTTGATGCAATAAAAAAGGCTTTCGGTTTATAAATTCAGCCTATATGAAATAATGAGTAGGGGATGTCGTAATGATGTTCC
>MWBK01000208.1 GCA_002069025.1 Bacteroidetes bacterium ADurb.Bin302
TCGCCACTCCAATTAAACTTTATTTCATGCGTATTGCCGGTAGTTTTAAGCTTTTCGGCATACAATTCAACACTTTCGCCACGTATCAAACATGATTTTGATAAAATTTCTGTTTTCCATTTTTTAAGATTACCTACCATACATTTCCATATACAAAAACTAGTTTTTTGAAAAACTAGTTGGTAATCATTGGGATCTAAAGGTTCTAAACAGAAAATTTCTATATGTGCACCAGTATCCTTTTGAAAAAGCATACGTGCTTGAATCACCTTAGTATTATTAAATACCAATAATGATTTTGTCGGCAATTCGTTTGATAGATCCTTGAATATTTTAGTACTGAAAACACCATTGCGGTTCACCAGTAATTTAGACTCATCGCGTTTCGCTAATGGATACTTTGCAATACGTTCGTTTAAAAGTGGATAATTATAATCCTCTATATTAATACTTTTGATCTTTTCAATCACTGATAGCATGATGTTTATGCTGCTTTTATATCTTATTTTTATCTTATCGATTATGATCTTTTTAAGATTCTAATTAGTCTTATTTATCATAAGATTTTGAAACTATTTATGCTTCTCAAAATACTTTTCTTGGATTTTTTGCCAAAATTGATAATAATTAGGTATAAATAAAGTACCAACTACAGTACACATTATCATACCTGCAAACACAGCTATACCTAAAGACACACGGCTTGCTGCACCTGCTCCGCTTGCTGTTACCAATGGGAATACACCTAATATAAATGCAAATGATGTCATTAATATAGGTCTTAAACGGATTTGACCGGCATCAAAAGCAGCATCTCTAATAGACTTACCTTCTTTTCTGTAATCACGAGCAAATTCTACAATCAAAATAGCATTTTTTGCAGATAGCGCAATCATGAGAACCATACCAATTTGAGTGTAAATATTAATTGGCAACCCCAATATTATACAACCTAAAATAACACCAAGTAAGGCAATTGGAACCGCCATAATTACTGCCATAGGACTGGTTACGCTCTCGTATTGAGCTGCAAGTACCATTAACACAACAATTAAAGCTAATGCAAATATCAGAATTATTGAAGAACCGGCAGATTGTTCTTGGAACGCCATTGAAGTCCATTCAAAGCCGAATGTGTTTCCAAATTTTTCTTTTGCTAACCGGGCCACTTTATCTTCTGCTTGACCTGAACTATAACCCTCAGCAGCATTCCCGGACATATATGCAGCTTGATACATGTTATAACGATTTATAACTTCAGTTCCCGTTTTTTGTTCAATTGATGCAAATGTTGCAAATGGCACCATTTTATCTTCTGAGTTTCTAACACTTAAGCGCATAATGTCATTTGAACTGGAACGATTCCGAGATTCTGCTTGAAGTCTTACTTGATACACTTTTCCGTATAGTGTAAAGTCATTTACATAAGACGATCCAAGATATGCAGATAGCGCATTAAAAACATCACTGATAGCCAATTTTTGCATTTTTACCTTATCCCGATCAATATTCAAGAATATTTGTGGAGTTGTTGCCTTGAATGTTGTGCGCAAACCGCTCAATTCTTTTTCTTGATTAGCTTGTTCGGCAAATTCTTCTGAAACTTTTTGTAATTCGACAACTCCCATATTAGATTTATCTTGCACATACAATTCGTAACCACCTGAGGTACCTAAACCTTGGATTGCAGGCATCATAAATCCATAAACTGTTGCTTTTTGAATCTTCATATGTGCTTCTGCATTAAAACGCTTAATAATTGCAGATATTGAAGTTTCATCGGTTTTTCTTTCTTCCCAATCTTTTAGCATAACGAACATTGATGCTTTACTAGATATCTGAGCTCCATCAGCCATTGACATACCTGAAATAGTAACATGCTTGTCAACTCCGGGTATTGAATCTAAAATTTGCTCGGCTTGCTCCATAACTTCCATGGTTTCATTTAGAGATGCTCCATCTTGAAGTTCTGCCATTATTAAGAAATAGCCTTGATCTTCTGCAGGAATAAAAGCTGAAGGCATCTTAATAAATCCGAATGCCATTATTGCAGTTAATGCACAGAAAGTCAATAAAACAGCTACAGATTTTCTCAAAAAAGTGGATATTACCCACGAATATCCCTTATGTAATTTATCAAAACCTGCATTGAAATACCTATATACAAAGAAATTACTTTGTTTTTCTTTCTTTTTCAAAATAAGTGCACACAAAGCAGGACTTAATGTCAAAGCATTCAAACCACTAAATGCCGTAGAAACTGCAATTGTTATAGCAAACTGTTTATACATTTCACCCGTGATACCACCAATAAATGCAGTTGGTACAAACACAGCCAATAGCACTAATACTGTTCCGACAATAGGACCTGAAATTTCTCCCATAGCCTTAAGAGTCGCTTCCTTTGCATTAGCTGCACCCAATTCCATATGTCTGAAAGTATTTTCCACAACGAGTATCGCATCATCGACCACTATACCTATAGCCAATATCAAACCGAACAATGTCAAGGTGTTAATAGAAAATCCCATAAGACCCATCACTGCAAAAGTTCCTACCAATGAAACAGGTATGGTAATTGCAGGAATCAATGTTGCCCTAAAATCTTGTAAAAACAATAGAATAACAATCAGAACTAATATAATTGCCTCGAACAAAGTTTGGTATACCTCATCAATTGAAACTTCTATAAATTTTGTAGTATCTAACACAACTTCAGAATGAACACCTTCGGGTAAGCGCTGAGACAGTTCCTCCATCTTTGCCTTTACTGCACTTGCAACTTCCAAAGAATTTGCATCCGGTAATTGATATATACAAATAGAACTTGCTGTTTTGTGATTTAACTTACTGTCTATAGTGTATGATTTACTGCCTAATTCAATCTTAGCAACATCTTTGACACGTAAGTATTTACCTCCGGGCAAAGTTTTTACTACTATATTACCGAATTCTTCAGCATTTACTAATCGGCCTTTTACATCTAAAGTATACTGAAATGCTTCTTTGTTAGCAGATGGCAACTCTCCTACTTTACCTGCAGAAACCTGCATATTTTGCTCTTTAATAACAGCAACAATATCTGATGGATTTAATCCTCTGACACGTAAAACTTCCGGATCGAGCCACAAACGCATACTATATTCATCTGCACCAAAAAGGCTTACAGAACCGACTCCTGGTATGCGCTTAAGTTCATCAACGATATTTAAAGTAGCGTAGTTATTTAAATACACATTATCGTACAATTCTTCATTATCTGAAGTCATTCCGATAAGCATCAATATACTACTTGATTTTTTCTCGGTAGTCACACCTAAACGAGTTACATCACTTGGCAAACTTGAAGTTGCTTGATTAACACGGTTTTGAACCAAAACTGTTGCCATATCGATATCTGTTCCTACTTCAAAAGTAACAGTAAGTGTATATACACCTGCCGAAGATGATACCGAATTCATGTATAACATACCTTCAACACCATTAACTTTATTCTCTATTGGTGCTGCTACAGTTTCGGATATAACTTGTGCGTTTGCGCCGGGATATGCTGCTGTTACAGATACCGTTGGAGGTGTAATTTCAGGATATAGTGCTACGGGTAAATTTATCAGTGTTATTACACCGGCCAACATAATTAGTAGTGCTATAACAAAAGCAAATATCGGTCGATTGATAAAAAATTTCGACATGGCTGCTTATTTTTGTTTTGTTGATTCTAATACAGGATTTATTGCTTGACCATTTCTTACGCGAGTCAATGCTTCTGTTATATATAATTCGTCTGCTTGCAAACCTAAAGTTATTTCACGCATATTGTCACGTTCTAATTGCCCTACTTTGACATTCCTATAACGAACGGTGTCATCCTTTACTACATATATATATCTTCCTGATTGATCTGAGCCTATTGAACTTTCAGGAACAAGGACTGCATCTTTTGTTTCCTTATATGGCAATGAAATCTTTACATATACTCCATTATTTAACTCATTCTTTGGATTTTTAATAACTGCACGCATATCTACTGTTCCGGTAGATAAATCTGCAGATGGAGATAAATAGTCTAATTCTCCTTGAAAAATTTCTGTTTCACCGGTCACATCGGCAACAATAACATCAACAGTATTAAAAGGTTTAGTATTAATTGATCCTTGAGATTTTGCTTGCTTTTGAGCCCAGATCAAATTACTTGCCTCTATTGTAAAAATAGCATACATATTATCTTCCTTGTATAAGGTAGTTAATTGTGTTTGAGGTTTTACATAATTGCCTTCATCAACTGTACTTTTAGAAACACGACCATTGCAAGGTGCTTTTATATAGCAATATCCAAGCTGTGTTTGTGCAATACTAAGTTGTGCTTCAGCTGTTTTAATTGCCGACTTACACAAGTCTACATTAGTTTGAGCTTGTATTAAATCTATCTGACTTACGGCGTTACTTTTAGCAGCTTCTTCAATACGATCTAAAGATGATTGTGCAAAAACAAGATTTGATTTTGCAGTGGCTAAAGCAGCTTCGGCTGTAGTTAATTTATCTTCGTAAGTTTTAGGCTCAATAATAAATAAGACATCACCTTCTGAAACTTTCTGACCGGGTTTGATCTTATTTTCTATCAAAAAACCTTCTGTTCTTGCTATGATTTCAACTATTCTTTCTGATTGCAAATAACCGGGATACTCTAAACGATATACAATATCGCGAACCTCAGGATTTGCGACTGAAAATTTTTGTAGAGGCACTTGTTTCGTTTCCTGATCGTTAGCACACGAAAACATTGACAAAAAAATCAATGCTGCAGGAATAATTATACTTGATTTATTTTTCATATAGTGTGATTTTTATTTAATTATTTATTATTCCATCCTCCGCCTAAAGCCTTAAATAGATTTACTAAAGCTGAATAGGTATTGCCTTCTACAGATACAACTGCGTCTTCGTATTGCAACAAAGAACGTTGTGCATCTAAAACATTTTGAAAGTTAATCAAACCTCTTTTATACAAATCCATTGCCAATGAAAAAGTTGTGAGAGCCTCCTTAAATGCTTTTCTACGCATTTCAGATTCATTGACAGAATAACGATATGTTTTCATAGCATCATCCACATCTTGCAAAGCCGAAAGAATTGTATTGTTATAATTGTTTATAGAGATCTCTAAATTAGCCTTTGCAGCTTGAGTGCTTCCAGAAAATTGTGTTCCTGAAAATATAGTCCATTGGATTGCAGGTGCAACTTGCCAATACATATTATTATTCATAAACAATTGCTGAAAATCTGTTGATGCATATCCAAACTTGGCTGTTAGATAAAATTTAGGCCACCAATCTGCACGAGTTGCTCCTAGTTGAGCAGCTTGTGCATCAATCTGTTTTTCTGCACTACGCACGTCGGGACGTTGACGAATAACTTCTGATGGTATCCCAACGGGTACTAATATAGGATTCTCTTTCAATGGAATATCTTTTACTAGAGCTAAATCTGATTCTAAATCCCATGGTAATTTTCCGACCAAAACACCTATTGTATTAATGTACTTTGAAACCAATGATTCCAATTTTGGTTTTGATGCTGCAGTAGAATAATATATCGACTTAGCTTGAGAAACGTCTAATGCAGAGACTAAGCCTGAATTGAAACGCGCTTCTGTAATATCCATTGTCTCTTTCTGACTAGCTAAATTACGTTTTACTACATTTAAGCGTAGTTGAGTTGTACGCAAAGAAAAGTAAGCATTTGCAACTTGTGCTACTAAAATAGTCATCATTGCATTATACTCTTCTTGTGTTGCCTCATAAACTTTCTTTTGTGCATTTGCTTTATTTCTTACAGAACCTATTATATCTATTTCCCATTGAAAATCCAAACCTAAAGATCCTGTATGAGCAATCATTCCTATCGCGCTAATGTTTTTATTATAATCATAAGCTGCGCCTAATGATATTTGAGGATAAAACCCTGCCTCAGCAATACGCATATTAGCTTTTGCTTGGGCAATTCTATATGATGCTGCAACTAAGTCATAATTATTGGCAATAGCCAATTCTTCGATTGAATTCAAAACGGGATCATCAAAAGATTGCCACCATTTTTGTTCTATTGGTTGCTGTTCTAAAAAAAACGTATCAGACTTTAAAATCCAGTTTTTCGGGATATTCGAATCAATACGCCCAGTACTTGGTTTTGCATATAAAGAAAAAGATGTGGATAAAAATACGAGTAGTATCAGAATTAATTTATTTTGCATTTGTTTTTATTTATATATCGCAAAAGTAAGGTTTTTTTAAAGAAAATATGGGATAATCAAAAAAAAAGTGGCAGG
>MWBK01000209.1 GCA_002069025.1 Bacteroidetes bacterium ADurb.Bin302
CCCCACCAATACCACCAGTATTAGACACCCCACCCTTAGCACCAGTCCGACCACTATTTCCGAACCATGTACCAAATACACCATTGACTAATTCACCACCAAGCCCACTGATAGCACCACCAACGGTACCACCCAATAATCCACCAACGGTACCACCAAATATATTACCTAGTCCAAAGTTCATCAATCCATTGGTTAAACTTCTGGATGCCATTTGTGCAACAATTGTCGTTAAAGTTCTTTTAATTACTTTACCTAAGTTCTTAAACATATCACCAAGACTGGTAATTTCACCATTCATATAATCAAAGAACCCAGTTTCAAATGTTTCCCTTAACCCGTCAGCCATCTCTTTACCTGAATTATAAACCGTGAGTGAGAAGTTTTCCCACGCACCAATTGATGCTTGTATACCGTTCTCGAATAGTTCGGCGTAATCATAAGGTTCAATACCTTCTGCAAGACGGGTTTCTATTTCTGCACCATATGCACGCCTAACGTCCTGACTCCTAGATTTTAAATATGTATCTCTATTAGCTTGTAATTGAGCAAGGTTATATGTCTTTAACGCGGCAGTAAGGCGCTCATACGCGTTTCTTTCTTTATGAATAGGCCCGATTGAATCAATAATTGCTTGTTTTTTATCTTTATATAATTGTATAACAGATTCTAATACGGATTTTTCTTCTTCTCCTATATAAACAGCGTCTAATGCACTTTTAATTGCGTCATCAATATTAGCACCCATTTCTAAATTACCATGAATCTCAGTTAAAGCCTGTTCATACGCTTTATTCGCAGCAGAATAATCAGCGGATTTAAATAATGCATATTTCATTGCATCCATAGATGCAGCCGAGTCAAATTCACGTGCGAATCCGTCTCTAGATGATTTTTCATCAAACGTACTATACGTCAATCCTTGTTTCATTATATAATCTTGTAATCTTTTTGTACTAAAATTTTTAACCGTACCAATATTGATCTGTCCACGTTTGAGTATATTATAAAAGGAATATGCAATTTCTTTGTTTTCTTTTTCTGCACTTTCGAGTGAATTAAAAATAGAACCAAGTGTCTCTCTAAATTTACTACTATTATCACTAACACGAGCAAAAATTCCAGCAATATTACCAGTTTTTAAACCTTGCATCACATCCATTATATTATTTGAAATAAATGTGACTAATGATGATTCAACTAGTTCAATGCCTTGTTTTGTCGTACTGCCCATTAATTGGGAATATACAGCATCATTTAACTCTTTTTCTGAAATCTCAACTCCGGCTTTTCTATTTTTTTCAATATATTGGTTGATTATTTTCTGTCTATCCGACTTAACTTTTTCTAACTGTCCCTGCATCTCACGAACTCTATCAGGCCCGAATACGTGTCCAAATTCACCCTGGAATTCTTCAAATGCTTGTGTAACAATACTAGTTGATTTTGCAGTGTATTGATGCATACCCTGTAAAACCGATTCATATGACATTAAAAGGTCATTTGTTAGAGTTTTTATACGTTTTCCAGTCTCATCTTTATTTTCTTTAAATCTATTTTCAAAATCTTTTAATTCAAATTTGGATATATCCATATCGGATACCATAAGGTCATCAAACACGCTCATAGCCTTATGTATTTTATCCATCATATTTTCTGCAAATTCTACATGGAAGTGTCCACTACTTGTTAATGGTTTACCAGATTTATCAACATTTGATGTTAGAATATTATATTTTTTAAACAAATCACTTCCAAAATCAAATGTTTTTGCTGTAGGACTTTGTTCAGCAATCACCTTTGTAATAACACCTTCTTCAATAAGGCCAGAAAACATTTTAAAAAGGGCTTCATTCATAAGATTGCCCTTTAATGACTGTAGATCAATGCCGAGCTTTTTTGAATGGGCTGAATAATTACCAGTTTTAATTTCTTCTTCTGTTGCTTCTCGATATCCACTTGTTATACGTGGCATATAACCAAGCTGTTCCATTTGACTTAATATAATGGAAGTACCGGCTTTTGTCGATTGTGCTAAGTTATCTACATTCGCCTTTATAGGTACACCATTAACATCTATAGCAACCGCATATTTATTTAAATCCTTGTTAAGATTTTCATTTAAACCATATAAAACCGCATCTTTAAAACTTATAATCCCATTTACAACCAATTTTGCGTTTTCAAATGCTTTCTCCCCAAGAATTCTTTTAAAACTATTGATACTATTTTGGAATAGTAATTGTGCCTCAGGGCTATCTTTTATATATCTAGAATAATCTTCGAATTTATATACAATCTCTCCAGCTTTAACTGCTTCTAAATCGGCTACTGCGGATTCAAGCTTTTTCATGTTTTGAATACCAGCAATCCCATATAGAGACTCCTTTAATTTATTGCCCCACAAAGAACCAACAGTATTCCCTATAAGTGCACCACCACCAGCACCAAGAAATCCGGTTTTCGGGCCACCTATACCCCCTACGATTCCCCCTAGGACTCCACCAAGAGCAGTACCGGTATACTTAACCCCCTTCTCAAGTCCAGTAGCAATGGAGGTAATGAAACGATTTTCAATGATTGACGCGTCAGTAAGCAGTTTTATTGCATCGTCTTTTTCATTCGGAGTTCCATATTTAAACATGCTCTCCAACATGTTTGCAGAAATTTCGTCTTTGGCCCTAATTTCTTTAAGAACGACATTTAATATATCATCTCGTTTGTTTCTAGACTTGGCTATTTCTGATTCTTTATCTTCTTTTGAAAGGAACTTTAAAGTATCCGGTCTGCCGTACATGTCTCCAAGTATAGGATTATTCGTTACGATTTTACTCCAAGTAACCGTAAACTGTTCTACAAGCCAAACTAAAAATGCTTCAAATGCAGTATATAATGTTTTTGCAAACGGAATAATCAAGTCATTATTTAATAATACTACCGCAGTTGCGGCCAATGATGGGAGTTTTAAGAATGGTATTGAAAATGCAAGTATCCATGCATTTGACAACATTCCTACCATTTTAATCATTACATTAATGCCATTAGAAAAAACACCGATTGCACTATTAACTAAAAGTGCAATACTACCCATAAGCATGGCAGCATTAGTAGGGCCAACAAATAAAGTCCACAATAAACCCTTATGTAATGCTTTATTATTTTTTAGTTCATTTACTTTTCCATCTACATTTGAAAATACTTTATTAAATAGTGTTTTAAACCCATTAAACGCCCACTGTAAATCTCCAAACATTTCTTTAATTAAATCTTTTATATACGAAATCGGCTTTGCGATGTTCTGGATAAGGAGTGAAAAACTATCTTTTATATATGATACGAGATTCCCTTTTATAATGCTCTCTTCTAATTTATACACAAAATATGCAACATATTTAAAGCCATCACCGAGCTTTTTAAATAAATCTACAGCACTGTTTATGTTTTTAAGAGCATCTATACTGAAACTTTCACCTATAGCTTCAATTATATAGAAACTTACATTTTTAATTGAGTTGTACACGGATGCAAATGAATCCGAGATAACATTTGTTACCTGTAAAAATGATTCACTATCCACGATTTTTCCAATTGCGTCCCTTACTTTTGTAACATCTTTTGTTATTTCATCATAAAGCCCACTTTCACCAATAGTACTAAGGAATTTAACCCACAAACCTTCGATTTTTTCAATTATTTTTGAAAACTGATTTGTTGACATTTCAAGAGTTTCAGTCGAATAAAATGAACTTACATATGTATCAAGGGTTTCCAACATCTTTTCAGGCTGGTATTGTAAATTCTGTAACGGAACACCCTCGGCAGAGAATATTGCACGAACAGGTAACTCAAATCTTCTCTGTAATGAACGTAAGTCGCCAGTTAATGCGTTTCTCAATGAGAAGATTGCTCCTTTTTCACCCCATTCAGGTTGCATTTGAGAAAGACCAACAATTATGTTAAATAAACGACCCATGGACTTTTCAATGTCTTGAGTATTCTTCAACATATCTCTAACAGGCCCAATTAGTACTAGACCTTTAACCGATTCCTGCATTGTTTTAAACCCAATAGGCAAGTTTCTTGTAACCTTTTCAGCAACGGAGAATAGGTCATTAACACCAGCATGTGTTTTCATTAGACCATAAAGAGCAATATTATAGCCTCTAACTTCTTCTGTTGTTTTTACAATAGTTTTTCCAAAATCATATGCTTCGACTGTTGCCTTCGCGAAACCACCAGCGGTCAATGCAACAAACCCTGAGAAATATCCCATAAATGTTTTAATTCTATTAGAAATTCCATCAAAAAATAGACCCAAATCATGACCAATTCGCCGGAAGCCATGTGCAAATTGTTGTAAAGATTCCATTAAGTTTCTATTTCGCCAATTAACACCAATGGCATTATATAATTCATTCCAAGAATTTTTAAATGATTTCGTTGCAAGCTTTTGTGATTCACTTAATGCACGTACAGAGTCTTGTTCCTTTTTCTTAATCTTTTTTTCTTCTTCAACTCTATTATTTATAAGACCTGTAAGTTTTGACGCTTGTTCTTTATAATTGGTAACATACTTTGTCATCAATGATAATCGTTCGTCATAATTAACGGATTCTGCCTTTTTAAGCTGTTTTAGAGCATCTACAGTATTTTTTAAATCTTTATAAATACTTAGTTCTTCATCTGTTTTTACAACATAGGAGGAAGCCTTTTTACCAAGACCACCAAATGCACTCCCAGAAACACCACCTACTTTATTCAGTTCCTTTTCTTGTTCTTTTACAGTATCCTTAATTGATTTACTTAGCTTAGATTGTCTTTTTATTTGATTCTGGAATATGATGTCATTTATTTTATCTGCATATAACGCACCCTCCAACAAACTATCTTGTTGTTTTTTATTATGTTCATAGTTTTTAGCACTCATGCTTAGTGATTTTACATGTACATTCGCTAAACTTTGTAATGCAGTTTTTAGTGTTTCTATCTTATCTATTGATTCATCTGATAATGGCTTACCGCTATCGATACCACTTTCTGCAAGTTTTCTAAGCTGACCCATAACAGATTTAGCTTCTGACAGCCGTTTCTGTTGTTTAGCACTTAATTCATAATGGTGTTTATCGGTAATCTTTTCCATTTCTTTATAAATGGATTCAGCAACCCCTAGTTCTTTCTTTAAACTATTTATAGAACTAGCCGCCGCCTTTTCTTCTAATATTCTATTAGTTATCATATTTGAAAGTTTTTCAGATTGTGTTTCATATGTATTAACATACTGCTTCATCATGGCAGAACGTTCATCATAACTAATAGATTCTAATTTTTTAAGGTCGTTTAATAAGGCTGTTGTATTTTTTAATTCTTTATAAGCTGCTTGTTCTTCGTCTGTTTTTACCATGTAACCTGATTTTGATTTACCAAGATTACCAATCGATGATTTAGAAGAATATCCAGTAGACAATTTATTAAGTTCGGCTTGTTGTATTTTTACAGAGTCTGCGATTTTTGTAGTTAATTTGCTTTGTCTCTGCATTTCATTCTGGAATAACATTTCATTGACTTTATCAGCATGTAAAGCACCAGCAATTTCAGCATCTTGTTGTTTTTTAACATCTTCATAATATGCCGCACTCATGCTAAGAGATTTCTCATGTGACTTTGCTAGTGTAGCCAAAGATGTTTTTAGTGATTCTATCTGACCTAATGATTCTTCAGATAATGGTTTACCACTACTAAGCCCAGTTTCTGCAAGGGTTTTTATTTTTTCTGCCGTAGTTTTGGCTTCTAATAATCGCTTCTGTTGTTTAACACTAAGTTCATAATGGTGTTTATCTGTAATCTTTTCCATTTCTTTATAAATGGATTCTGTTGTGCTTAATTGTGATTTTAAAGTATTTACAGTATTTGCTAAGTCTGCCGCTTCCCTCTTTTTATTAGTTTCATAGTTTTCAGCACTCATGTAAAGAGATTTTTTCTGTGTAGTTGCCAATGGTGCTAATTTAGGTCTCAACTCTTTTATTTTCTCTAATGAATCAGCCGCAACAATATGGTCACCACTCATTCCAATGGCACCTAGTTTTTTAATCTGTTCTGAAATAGATGCGGCTTCGGCCAGTCGTTTCTTTTGAATCTCACTTAGTCGATATTTATGCTTTTCCGTATCCCTTTCCATTTCATTGTAGATTTTTTTAGTTTCGGATAACTCTGTTTTTAACGCAGATATAGACGTTTTCAACGAAATAGCCTGCTGTGCTTTATTATTTTCATAATTTTCAGCACTCTTGGCTAGTGATTTTTTCTGTGTATTTACTAGTTCGTTTAATCTCTTTTTATATTCATTTATTTGTGATAAAGCTTCATCTGCACCTGACTTGTCTCCGCCCATTACACCACTTGTAACTTTTGAAATCTGACTTGAAAGAGACTTTGCCTCATTTAGTCTTTCTTTTTGTATATCACTTAGCTTATATTTGTGCTGTTCTGCCGCCCGTTCCATCTCCGAATATAACTTATTAGTTTCATTTAACTCTTCTTTAAACGTTTTAGAATAGCTGTCTTTAACGTCTGGCCCACCCCATTTAGTATAAGTTTTCAATAATTCAATGTCTTTTCGAGCGCGTTCTATTTTTTTTATTTTATCAACCTGTTCTAACGTCCCTTCTAACCCCCCAGCACCAGCGGTTTCTGCATATTCATTAATGCGTTTCTCCAGGTCTGTGGTTAAATTTGCAATTTGTAATTCAAGTGCCTCAGATAGTTTACCATTTATGCCATCATGTTTCATTGAGTTCGCAATACCGCTTTTAATATTAGTACCAATCTCAGCCCCAATATTTTTACTATCCACTAGAATTGCTTGAAATTCAGTACGTAATGTTTTTGCAAATGTATCTGCAAATGCTTGTGTATTGTTAGCAACCGCCCCAATTTCTGATTTAATAGATGCACTAAGTCCTGCAAATTGTTCTTTAAAAAAGTCTTTTATACTACCCTGTTTACCAACACCAGTGTTAAAAACATCTCTAAACATGGTAGCCATATCTTTTGCAGTTTTAAGTGATGCGGCAATATCACTTGCGGATTTTTTCTGGGCCTCTGCATTTTCTTTTACGATATCCGTAAGTTTCTTTGTCTTTTTACTTTCTGATTCAATGGCAGTTGATACTTCGTTTATGCTATTTGTTTTATTCTTATTCGCTAAGCTAGTTTCTTTTGCGGCTTCTTTTGCGGCTTCTTTTGCGGCGTTATACTTGTCAGTTAGTTCAGCATTAGATTTGGCAAGTCTCTCATTCGTCTTTATCGAACGGGCCAATTCGTCTTGTGTCTGTTTTACTTCGGTTTTTACTTCATTTAAAGCTTTAGTCTGGTTATGATGTTCAATGGTAAGGTTTTGTATGACTTCGGCTGTTTTTTTAGCTTCAGTTGCAAGGTCAGTCAGAACTTGCTTGGTCTCGCCGGTCTGTTGGTTAAATTTAACGGCTGCTTCTGATAGGGTTGTTTGACCATTAGCCAACTTAAGTAACAAATCAAGCATCGTAGACACGGCACCGTTTACAGAACTTAAATCTATACTAAATCCGCCTATTTTTTTACCAGCCATAGTATTTCTCCAAAGAATAGGCGATACCTATACCTTAGTATAAGTATCGCCATATTTATTTTTTAGATGCTTTAGGTTTATTATTACCTATAGTACCACCAGATTTTTTTGAGTATCGCAACCGTATTGTATCAATAATTTGAATTTTTTCAAACAGTTCGCGTCTGGATTCTAAATCTTCAACGCCATACAGATTTAATAAAAATTCAATCGCTTCAAACTTTATACCAAGAACATCCCCCATCCCTGCTACGATTACCTGATTCATACACTTCTGGAATAATTCCCATGCAAATCTATTAGATAACCACAGCTCAGGTTTACCAAACTTACACACTCCGTCAGTTACACATGGGGGTTCTGTATGTTTTATCTTTGTATAATGGTTGCTACAAGAATCACAATCAGTTCCATTTTCTCTAAACAACCATTCACAATACTCAGTTAGTTTTTTATTTGGGCTTCTTTATCTTTATTAAAAGATTCGCCATTTCTAACATTTTCAAAAATCCAACCCTCAAGTCCAAAAACTGATTTAAACAATTCTTGTAAGTTTTCCTGACTAAATGGAATTTCTTCGTCCATATCAGCAACCGCATCCATATCGATAGGAATCAGAGTGGAAAGCCATCTAGGGGTTACTCCAGACCAACCAGACACACCAAGCTCACAGATTCTTTTTGTCAAACCTTCTGTATCAAGTTCTTCATCTTTATTGTGAGTTTTCGGGTTAAATTTAAGTCTTGTAAATTGTCCGTTAAGTCTAGTCATTTCCGATTTATCAATATAGTTCAGAGCAAATTTAACATTATAATCAGCATCATAAGTAACGAGAACGGACTTAATTTCTTTTGCTTTCAAGTCTTTAATATTCATAATATACATAATCTCCTAAAACAGTTAAAGTATAAGACACATGTGCCATATTTAATAATAGCACATATCCTTATACTTTAACAAGACTTTTAACAAAATAATGTTAAAATTAAGCAGGTTCTTCTTCGATTTCAGTAGTACTATTTACTATAGTTACTTTAACATCGGTTCCACTGTCAACATCAAATCTTGCTTGGAAAGTCAAGTTAAGATTGACACCAGCGGCACTTTCGATTGCAGGAGAATCCCCACCGAGTTTTACTTTGGGGAATTCAAACGTTATACTTTCTTGTTCATTGTCAAATACCCATCGAAGCCCACATTCAAGGCCATGCTGATAGCGTGAATAGAGCGTTGTATCTTCAAAGAACATTGTCCAACCACCAGTACATTCACGAGTACCATGTTCAGCGGCGGCTCTTTCCGAAGAACCAAGAACATAGCCATCAGTTTCAACGTTATTTGCTATATTCAAGTTTCCAGAAATAACATTGCCTAAATCAACCCATGAACCAGAAATATCGGTCTGAACTTTAGCTTGATACCCAGTAAAGCCAGATTTGGTAGGATATATTACAGTCTGTCCTTCAAATTGATCCGTATCAAAAATCTGTTCAGATGTACCAATAATATCCCAGGTTACATCATGAAACCCTTCTTGAATTACGTTAATTGCCATACTGTTAATACGACAACCACGATAAACAAAATGTTCATTAACATTTGTAAATGATTTCTGAATCATCAACCCTTGCATCGTATCAGCGGCACCTTGCAATACATGGGTATATGGGCCAGAACCAGTTGTATTAACAACAGACTTACCAAGTAAATGTCTAAGCAAAACCTCCATGCCTTCTGGTAAAAAATCGGTAACAATACTACCTTCTACTGCTACGTTTCCATCACCAAGACCAACAACCGCACGATACTGGTTAATAGTCTCGGACTGAAATTGATTTTTATTGCCACCAAGATTTATGCTTCGTATGTTCATACCATAAACGATACCAAGATCGCCAGGTGCGATAGGTTCTTTCCAAACCTTTTCCTGCGCGAACTTTACTGAACTCTTTGCACCACTTGCACGCATTTTACATACTCCTTCTTAAATTTCAAACCCTTGAGTTACATAGGTTATATCAAAATAACTTACAAACCCACCATAAGGAAATTTCATATTATCAACCAACCGTGTAGATACGGGAACAAGGTAGCTGCACAATCTATCAAGTTCCACATCTTTAATCATAGCAATCATCACGTCTTTTTGCAATGAGTTTATTAATGTAGCAAGGTCTGGTGTAGTTGGTAAAGCCTGTACAAACCCAATGATTTGTACTCTAACCGTAACTTCATATGGGCCTCCAATAAGTGGTTTAAAATCCTCTTTCATTTCATTAATAATCACCCATGTCGTACCATGCTTTTTAATATCACTATCTTGTATATTAACAAACTGCCTATCAACATAACCAACGGTGTTATTATATTTAACTTCATCATAGGCAATCTTTTCATTGTCAATCCCTCGGATACGTTGTTCAATTCTAGCAAATATCTGTTCTTTTTTTGATGGTGTCATGTTAGCATCCTCACATTAACAATTGGTTAATCTCATTTATAAATTCCTGTGTAATTTCATCTTGTTTCTTTTTCGCCCAGGCTATGACATCCGATTCTACAATGGCCATGTAATTAGAACCAGCCCGTTCAGGTATGGTTGCACTCCGAAGAATGGTATTATCTGGATTTTCTGGGTCATATTCCTCACCAGGAGGAGGGATTGCAATATATTTTCTATCTCCTGTTGGTTGAACTGTATATTCTGACCTACCCTGGTCGAAAAATTCGGCAATTCCTTTGGTTCGTACTTTAGATTTGCCAATTCCACCATCTTTTAAGTTCCAGGTCTTTAACATATTTTGATTTTTAAATTCATCTATAATTTCACCTGCTATAGTACCACTTTGGGCATTTCCTGTTAGCTTAACTTTAATACATGACGCAATTGCATTAGCAAGGTCTGTATCTGGGTCAATATCTACATGTTCAAATGATTTTAATACGCTTTCTCTTGCTATGTTATTTGCCTCTGCCTCAAGTAGATGTAAATTTGAAAATACAGAAATATATCGTTGTTTAATATCTTCAATTTGCGGAACCATTGACTCTAATATAGATTTAATAATATCATCTGGTGTACTTTTCGCCATACATCACCTCCGCATTTTCATTACTAATGTTCGGAGTTCCTTAATTAAGAATTTAAATTCCTTTTCACGAGTAATCACTTCTGAATTTTCACCATCACCATCTTCTGCGTTGATATTTCCACGCCTATCAAATGTAAATACATTACCATTATTACTCCTCATTGCACTTCTAAACTGCAATTCTCTATCATAGAATAAAAACAGTTTTATGAAAATTTCTTCAAATATATCAGGGATTTCTGATAACGTTCGATATGCATGATATTCATAATAAATCTTTAAATTACTTTCAATAGGCGCAGGAATCAAATCAAATACATTAAAGTCAACTATATCAGCGTCAACTGGATTTAATTTATCTATAATGTCCTGTTCACAGATAGTCATTAATTGTGAACTTATCGAATAGCGTGGTGTGTGTAAAAATAAGGAATCTACAGGCGAACCATTACTCATATTGTGCCGGTCATAGAAAACATTTACAATCCTTATTAAACCTTCCTGTTCAACTACATACCTCTCCTGTTCAGCAATCGAATTAACAAAAGAACGCATTATTTTGGGATATTCTTCTGATATTTTTTTGACACACTGGTTTAAAATGCTTGTAAAATTAGTTGCGGAATTGTCAATTCCATATAAATCAACCATTTTTTCGGTTAAAGGTTGTAGTTGCATTTGTTTCTCCTATTACCTACATATTACTATTAAGTAATCCCATTTGTATTTTTTGAAATAGCCAAATTCACGGTCTTGTTCTTCTGATACGGTAACAAATTCACAGTCTTTATATTTTTTAAATGATTCTTTCAATGCAGATATATTCTTATACCGACCAGTAATCATACATACACCGGCCTTATCCAATATTCTGGCTATTTCTTTAATACATTTATCATGGTCTACTTCATCAACATGTTCAAAGACATGTGATATATGTATAAAGTCAAATGCACCATCACCAATCTTATTCATGTGTTGCATCGGCATAACTGCATATTCAATATTTTTAAACTTCTTTGCGTCAATCACATGCTTAGAAATATCAGTACATAAAACTTTTTTAGTATTAAATAAACTAAATGCATATGCAATCGAACCGTATGCACCGCCAATATCAAGAACATTTCTATCCTTTAGATTGAACATGTTATGAACCATTTGTGCATACTGCTTCTGCCAGTTTCCAAAGTATGAATAATCACAACCATTTGCTTTTGATTGTTCAAAATATTCTTTATCAAACTTCAACGCATTTTCTTTAATTCGTCTGATAAATGCTTCTTTTTCTTTATTACTATTATCTTCTTTGGGCGGAACAGAAATCTCATTTTGAACAATTTCAATTTCCGGTTCTACTGGATTTTGAACGTCTTGTACCACGACTGCCTTTTTTCGTCTTGCCATTTTTAATATCACCTTTCAATATTTCATCAAGTTTTGTATGAACCTCTTTTAATACTAACTCATAATTAAAATTTTTCATACAGTTAATTTTTCCGTTACAACCTACTTTGGTTTCAAAGCAAGGATTACACCCAACATGAGTAGCTAAATCGATTCCACGAACCTTATCTGGATATGATGGATGTAATGTTAGTCTTTCATGCTCTCTTGTAGGCCCCAGAAATGTTATCACAGGGCAATTAGCAACATGTGCTAACCATAATACACCACTATCCATAGTTAATACACATTTACAATGTCTTAAATTTTCTATAATATCTATAACCGTCATTTTACCACAAGCATTTATTATATTTTCAGATTCAAAACCTTTAGTAGTATCTTGGTCTATTAAGAGGACTTTATAACCAGTTTTTGCGATTGAAATTGCCATCCGTTTTACAAACTCTTGTGGTAATGTTTTCATGTGACCTGACCCACGTAACTGTAACGCAATCACAGCATCTTTATCATGGTCGAAAAATAATTTTGGGGATTTTTCCATTGCACAACTCCAATCTAATACACTCAAATTCGTTTCTAAAAATTTTCCATAAATGTCAACCCTATGAATGTTTCGTTGTTCATTTTTTAAACTATGGTCATTTTCAAGAATACTATTTAAATGTATCCTGATTCCATATTTTTTATCATTTATACTGATATTTCTAATGAAATTTAAATCTGGAAACAATTTTTTTAATGTTAAAACGAATCTATCACTAGTTGCAATATATAAATTTTTTATATTTTTTTGTTTCTTAAATTCTCTTGCAACTGGGATAAGTTGTATTAAATCACCTAAAGCATAATCTCTCGAAAGTGTAACACTCTCAGCCCCGTTAAGGATATCTGGGCTAAACTTACGAAATGCCGGATTATTACGTATATCTACTTTTACATGTGTTGCATCAAAAATATCATTTGGCTTAACTACAATATCTTCAAATTGCAAATCACATATCGGTAATATATGTACAGCACTACTAACATTGATATAAAGATTTGCCATCTCTCAACGCTCCTCCGTAAAGTCATATTTATCAATAGAAATGTTGAAAATACTCTCATATATTTTAACCCTATGCATGTTTCGGTGTTCATTCTTTAAACTATGGTCATTTTCTAAAACACCATCTAGCATGATAAAGTGTTTATAATCCTCTTTCGGCATTCTGGAATAAACATTTTCAAAAATATTAAACCATTTCATTGTTTCTACAAACCGTTCACTTGTAACTAATGAAAATTTCAATCCCTGGGTTCTTTTCAAGTATTTAACAATCGGGATAAGCTGGATTAAATCCCCTAAAGCATATTTACGTTGTAATAATATTGGTAATTCTTTATCACAATTATTAAAATTTAAAGCTACATCTGATATAAAAAGTCTATTTTTTAAGATTACTTTTGCGATATCGTCTGGTAAATCATAAAAAGTGTTGCGTTTAAAATGTCGCATATAGTTTACACCATTTATACAAATAGTAACAAATATCGTATCCTGTAATCCTGCATATTTAACTTTCATGAATTACACCAATAATTTATAAAAAAGTGTATATAATAATAGGGTGGGCGTTTAGACCCACCCTATTATAATACTATTTAATAACCGATTACGAGTTAGTTATGACAACCTTACCAAGAAGATCACCGATAACTAATTTGCGTGCGGCACGTGACATAACAGCTCTAGTTTTAACAAATGTATTCGGATTTGTAATTTCTGGGCTGAGATATGCCATTTCATAAGGTGAGAATACATATGAAGTTTCTGTCCAGTCGGCTGAGTTATTGTAACCCAAAAGGATTTCGCCTTCAATGAACGGGTCTACATATACACGCCATCTGTTTTTAAGAGTGCCTGAGAAGTAACGTCCACCAGTTTTTATAGTTTTCTGTTCAACAGAAACGGAATCAGGAACAAAGCCTTCCATCTTTTCTAAGAATCCAGCCTGGTCTGCCGGAACAACGATGTAGTTGGTTTTTCTGTAACGTTTCTTGAAAATCTGGGTATCGACATCAACGAATTTTTCAAACAATGTTTCCATCCATA
>MWBK01000210.1 GCA_002069025.1 Bacteroidetes bacterium ADurb.Bin302
AATAAGTCATATCTGCTACTTGCGCTCCGGTTTCAGGATCGGTATCGAAATTAATCATCCAAGCATTATGACGACAATATACATTGTATAAGGATATATTCAAATCGTGATTATAACGTTTCTTCTTGCCTTTATTTAAATCAAAGGTTACAGTTAAGTCCAAACGATGATAATCAGGCATGCGATATTGGTTCCGACCTGAATATATTGGTATAGTAGTAGAATAACCAAAATCGGGAAAATCCATGCGACCATCAGGTGCCGACATAGGCTGGCCTGTCGCATATACCCATGATGCACCTATATCAACCCAACCCGCAATATTATAATTCAAAACTACATTTATGCTGTGAGGCCTGTCGGTAGCAGACGAATATTCAACACCATTATTGATTCCCGGGATAGTTCGAAATGACCTTGAAAACGTATAGCTTATCCAACCGGTTAAATCTCCTCTGTCTTTTTTTAGCATAAACTCTACTCCAAAATTTTGACCTTTACCGGATATTATCTCTGCATCAATATTTTTATTCAACACTATATTTGCAAAATCTTTAAAATCAACAACATTCTGCAGGTACTTGTAATAACCCTCGACACTTATTTGATATGTTTCATTTAGGAAATTGCAGAAATATCCTAAAGAAACCTGATCACATATTTCCGGCTTTAAATTCTTGTTTGAAGTACGCCAAACGTCTAATGGAGAACCTGCTGTAGTAGTTTGAATAAGATGCAAATATTGTGCTGTACGCGAATATCCCACTTTTAACGACATGTCTTTATAAAACTTCCACGACATACCGAAACGGGGTTCCAAATTCCAATATGTATTATAAAAATCGCCGGATGAATAATGAACAGAATCAACCATCTCGTGGTTTTCATTCAATATTAATTCGGTTTGAGGTCCTATATTATTAAATATTGATGCTCTTAATCCATACGACAATGCAACTTGTCCGTACTTTTGTTCATTCGATATAAATAAGGCTGATTCTAAACTTTGCGTTGGAGGAATACTTATGGCTAAATCTTGTTCTATACCCTCTTGGTTCATACTTGCATCACCCGTATTTACATACTTATACGAACCGGAAAAACCAAATTTAATGTGATTGTGTGAATCTACATCCCATACATATTCTTGTCTTAAACCATAATCTTGGATTGAAGATTTCCATTGCCCGCTTAAACCTGACAAAGAGCCTTGACCCAAATAGTTATAGAAACTACAATTTGCAGTAGTGTTAAGGTAAAATTTGTCATTTACAATGGCACTCCATCGTAAAGATAATGCCTTATTTGCGTAATCAAAATCGCCGGTCCCTGTTAAAGCAAAAAAGTCTTCACCCATGTAACCCGACAAAAACAAACGATGTTTGTCGTTTATAGTTGCAGATAATTTTGCATTTATATCATAAAAGGTAAGTCGTGTACGAGAAAGTGAATAATTGACGTTTTTCATCAATGGTAAAAACATTCCGGCGTAAAATACACGTCCCGAAATCCATGCAGTAAGTCTATCTTTAACTAATGGACCTTCGAGTAAAAGTCTTGAAGAAATAAGTCCTATTCCGCCTCGTCCTGAAAACTTATCGTTATTACCTTCTTTGGTATTAATTTCAAGCAATGAAGATAATCTTCCCCCATGAGTTGCCGGAATATCTCCCTTATACAAAACTGCATCATTAATAATATCGTTATTAAAGACAGAAAAGAATCCCATTAAATGAGACGCATTGTATATAGTTGATCCGTCTAATAAAATAAGATTTTGATCAGGCGCACCTCCTCTTACACTAAATGAAGACGAGCCCTCTGATGTAGATTGTACACCCGGTAATAATTGAATTGATTTAATAATATCCACTTCGCCCATAAATGCAGGTATCTTACGGATTTGTCCTATTTCAAGCCGCTCAACACCCATTGTAGGCTGTTCCAAACGTTTCCTTGCGCTCTCTCCCGAAACTATTACTTCATCTAAATGTTTATTTTCTTGTTCTAAATAGAAATCTTGATTTTGTTTATCCTTATTTCCTGTCTTAACAATCTGATAAGTAGATGAATATCCAACGTAAGATAGACGTATAGTATATTTTTTCTGATTTTCTAAATCAAAGCTGTAATTCCCGTCAATATCTGTGATTGTACCACTTTGCAATTCATCTACATAGATATATGCATTAATAAGCGGTTCACCGGTAGTTATATCAAATAAACCTCCGCTAAGTTTACATGCTGCATGCAAATTAATCACAAACAGCATAAAAAGAATCCCTAATGTATAAAACCGCTTCATTGAGATCCCTCCTTCGGAAATTTTTCGCGCCAATTTACTCCGAAACGCAGAATCATTTGTTCATCAGTCCATGAATTTTCTGCAAATGGCATTACTGCTTTTAATCTAGATACAGTATAGACTCCAAACGCACCTAATGCGCCACCTTCAATATTTCCGTGCATAACACCGGGAGGAGTCATAAAAAGAGGATTTGAACCACTTGAAGCATCACTCGCTTGCTTTAAATATTCAAAGTATTTTTGAGAATGATTATTCAATTCTAATTCGAAGGTATCTAAGGGATATACGGTAAGGGTATCTAATGGGGTGTGTAACATTCGTCTAGATATCAAATATGCAGGATAAAATATAAAACTGCCATCTTCAACATCCGAACTAAATATGTTCATCACATACTTTGAGGGTGTATTTGAAACATGATATTTTTGATATGAAGAGTTTGAATCTCTTGCTGTTGTCAAATACAAATGAGCGCCATAGTAATTAGGGCCTATAGGATCTTGGAAAAATATCAATGATGCCAATGGAAAAATTGATGATCCTTCTTCGTTAGACAACTTCTGCAATAATAAATTTTTCAGAGGGACCGTATAAGGGGCTACTACTGTTGATGTATATAGTTCTTCTACTCCGTCTAAATT
>MWBK01000211.1 GCA_002069025.1 Bacteroidetes bacterium ADurb.Bin302
GACATATTATTATTTGTATATACACGCATTAAATATGTACCTGCCGACACATTGAGAACCAATGGAAATTCGCGGCAATCAAAAGTTTGCAATAATCTACCCGACAAATCACATAACTCTGCCGAAATAATATCTGCATCAGACGACACATAAACATTCCCCATACTTGGGTTTGGATATACGCTCACATTAATTTCACCATCAACATTCTCAACACCAGTAGTTTGCCATAATGTTTTAAGCCATGAGATTCTATTATTCAAATAACTACGTGCCTGAATTAAACCATTTTGAAAATTAGATGATGAATAAGAAGGCCATTTCCCACAATCGCAATTGGCAGCTGAACTTATACGTGTCGCTAATTGATCCATTAAATCATATATAGTTGATAACCTCCAAGACTCATCATTCCAACGTTGTTGAACCTTTGATTGAAAACGAGGAAATTTAACCAACTCAGAAATCCAATTATCACCAAAAGGAGGATCATCGTATATAAAACCTGAATGCCTGTACGAATTTCCAAAATCCCATACCGGTCCAAAATTCAGCTTAGTATTATTCCCTCTATCCTTATTCAAATAACAACTGCCATGAAAGCCTTCGGCATTACCCATTATTTCCTGAACTATATAAAAATTAGCTGCCGATTCCAAATCAATATAATTTTCCCAATCAGTACTATTCTTATCCGGGTTGTAAATAGCAGCATTAGCATTCTCTAAGAATGTTGTCATATATGATTCCTGTTCATAAGACAATATCTCAGGCGATTTATATGTGAATCGAATTATCTCATCTTCATTTTCTTGTATTACTATTTGGTTTACATCATCGTAATTATCAATTTCCAGCAACCAACCTCCTGTTATTTCTAATGGATCTATGCTATTGTCAGCTTGTTCAACTATATTTACTCTGGTACTTGAAACTGTTATATGATCTGTTAAGAAGTACAAACCCCAATATTGTCCGTTCAGAACTAATTCAACAGGTTCCTGACCCGGTGTATATGGAAAACCAAAAATACGGCTCAATTCAAATCCTACAGTATTGCGCATAAATGCACAATCATCATCAGCATGGGCCAACAAACAAAAACTTTTGCTCTGACTTAAGTTTAGTAAAGACGCCGACGTTTCCATTTTTATACGATAAGGCTTCTTATCAAAACCAATCCAAGTATAGTTACCGCGCCCTTTTACTTCAGTATTAATCGGATTCTGTTGGGTACCATAAGATTGATAATCGGTTTGGCCCATGGCATCAATATACATGGTAGCCGGAACATATACTTCTTTTGAAGTTATTTCATCACCACTTAAGGTGTTGAGATAAAACACAGGTAAAGTATTTGAAAGATTATAGCAACCACCACTATATGGTGATATCCAAGATCCTTGTGCCCAATTACTACCGCTTGCAGGTGTATATGTTGCACCAACAACCATCTCTTGATCAGTTGTAGCTGTTCTTAATTCCATGCGAACATTAGAAATTTCATCCTTCATATTCGAGAACGTACTTTGATACACACCGGCTGCATAAGATGTATTTGAGAAGCTATAACGATACATATCATGAACAGTAGATGGAATAGTCAATTCCCATTTTCCATTACCTAAATCAATTAAATCAACAATAACAGTGTAGTCTTGGTAGTCTGATCCGTATAAAAATTTCACAGACCCATATTGTGTCTTAGAGTTATCGAAATAAAATGTACCGGATAATATATCAAGAGCATAACTGCTAACTGACATAGCTACAAGAAGTAGAATAAACGACAATTTTTTCATATATTATTTTTTAAGGTATTACAAAGATATATTTTAATATTTAATTATACAATTTTTTACGCCTTTATAACAAACAAAAATAATAAAATATTTTTATATTTATCAATGTTTTTTTACATTTGCAAGTTATGACCTTAATTAACGAAAACTACTTAAAACTACCTGAATGCTATTTCTTCAACGAAATAGAGCAAAAGATTAATGCGCACAAAGTCGTACACCCCAAAGCAGATGTAATACGTTTAGGCCTTGGAGATGTATCACAAGCACTACCCGGAGAAGTGGTGAAGGCAATGGAAAATGCTACTCGCGAATTATCAAAAATAGAAACATTTAGAGGATATGGACCGGAAACAGGTTATCGTTTCTTGATTGATAAAATAATTAAATATGATTATAACACACGTGGAGTCTCTTTAGAACCTGACGAAGTTTTTATAAGCGATGGTGCAAAATCTGATGTGGGTAATATCGGACATATATTTGGAAGAGACAATATCATTGCAATAACTGATCCTGTATACCCTGTATACGAAAATGCAGCTATAATGGGAGGACGTTCCGGTCATCTGACAGAACAAAACATTTGGAGCAATATTGTATATATACCTTGTACGCCTGAGAATAATTTTATTCCAGAATTACCAAAAGAAAAAGTTGATATTATATATTTGTGCTACCCCAACAATCCGACAGGAGTTGCTCTAAACAAAATAGAACTTAAAAAATGGGTTGATTATGCATTAGAAAATCAAGCTATAATTATATATGACGGCGCATACGCTGCATATATCAAAGAGGATGATATTCCACACTCAATATACGAAATTAAAGGAGCTAAGAAATGTGCTATCGAAATACGTAGTTATTCAAAAACCGCAGGTTTTACCGGATTGCGTTGTTCATATACAATTGTACCGAAAGATATAATAGGGTACACTCTTATGAACGAGAAAATTAAAGTAAATAAATTGTGGAATCGAAGAGCTACTACATATTATAATGGCACATCATACATTGTACAAAGAGGTGCAGAAGCACTATACTCTCGTAAGGGATTCAAACAGTATCAAACAAACATTGATTACTATCTAACAAACGCTAGCATAATACGACAAGAAATGATCGGTGCAGGATATGAAGTTTACGGCGGAGTAAATGCTCCACATATTTGGATTAAAACGCCTAAAAACACACCTTCTTGGAGGTTTTTCCAAGAATTACTTTATGAAATAAACGTAGTTTGCACTCCCGGAGCCGGTTTTGGACAAGGAGGTGAAGGCTTCTTTCGTTTCACTGCTTTCAACACAAGAGAGAATACAATAGAAGCCATGAATCGCATTAAGAAGAGAATATAAAAAAACGTCAAATGAAATATAAACAAAATGGATACTTAATTAAGTATCCATTTGTTTTTTTCTCCTAAGCTTTTTCTGCTATCATTTTCAAAGCTACATCCAAAATGGTTGTATCATCCAAAATAACGATTCCACCGTCGGGACCCGGTTCTATGTGTAATCCGCAAGAACCTCCTTGTTTAAAATTATGCCCACCGAAATAATTTCTGACAGTTTCTTCTTGAATGCCAAGTTGTTCGGCAATTTTATGAATACTGCCATTGGGCAGACTGTCTTTAATCTTTCTCAACTCGTTGAATGTCATCTGCTTTACCATAATCCAGTAGTATTAAGTTAATAAATAATGTTTGTAAAATTAAACTGCAATAAACTTAATACTTTTTTTTATGATATGCAAACTTTTTATGCTAAAAAATATCAGTTATATAAATCAATAGGCAAATATATTCTTTGAAGCAAATAGCATAATAAAAAACAATGTTGTAAGCATCGTTAAAAAAACTATACGTAAATCTTTTTGCGGATAATCAACATTTGTTCTGATATTAGTTTTATGTATACTATATCGGTATTGGGGTAATTTCTTTTTCAATAATAAATATAATGCATAAAACATCCAAGCTATAAACACTCCGGACAATGCTCCAAATAAAATATCAATCGGGAAATGTACACCTAAATATATTCTTGAATAACTGTTTAATATTGCCCACATAAAAATCATGAAAGAATACCATGTATTCTTAAATAGTAATGCAGTAAACATTGCTAAGCCGAAAGTATTTGCAGCATGTGAAGAAATAAATCCGTATAAATCGCCCTTATCGCCCCTAACTGTATGAACAAGAAGATCAATTGAAGGATCATGAGATGGTCTTAATCTTTCGAATAAGGGCTTACAAAATCCGGATGCAAATTGATCAGCAAAAACAATTGTCAAAATAATACCTATTGCTATTAGAAGAGTCTCACGTTTTTTATTCTTAATAATAACGTAAATAATTGATATATACAAAGGTATCCAAACAAATTTATCCGTTATCCAGAACATAAACCCATCAAAGAAGTCATTATGCAATGCATTTAGTTGTAAAAAACAACTCTTATCCCATTGCTCTATCTCACGAATAAACTCAAAAAAAGACTGAAAAATATCAACACTCATGATACTATATTTTCTCTATTGATTTTGACAAAATCCATCCCGTATTACCATCTTCTGTTGTAATCTCTGACCAATCACCTAAAACTGATTTAATAGTCAACTTAGTTCCTTCATGTAGTACAAATAAATCTGTACCGCTATTATCAGGCGAACTTTTAATTGTTGCGGTAGGAACAAAAACTATGGCAGTAGAATGATCTTCTAATGCTTTTTTTTGCTGATACGAAAACACTAAAGAAATAGCTGTAAAGCACAAACTTGCGATGGCAAGTCCAAACCCTGTTTTCTTAAGCCAAATACGCCTACCAAAAATATATAAGAACAAACTGATAACTAGTATAATAAAAAATACAACTCCGACATAAGCCCATTTATTTGAATCAGCAATGTTTCTAAATTCTTCTATCCATTTAACAAAAAATATAGTGGCAAACGGTTCTATTTTATCTACTGTTTTTTGACGAACAAATTCCAAATTATGTTGAGCATCAACATTATCAGCATCTAAACGCAATGCTCGTTCATAATTTAAAATTGATGGAGCTAATTTTCCTGTTCTGTAATATGCATTACCGAGATTAAAATATAAAGTACTTGATTCGTAACCACTTTGAGTAATGTTTTCATAAATCTGTATTGCTTCTTCATAATTACCGGCTGCATACGCATCATTAGCCGATTTCATATTTTCAGCAGAGATTGGTAATGACAAGGTCAACACTAAACTCACAATATATAATATCTTTTTCATGTTCATTTCTTTTATTTTATGGTGTTTTCCAATTGACCGATCAAGTTCAAAGAACGTTCAAATATATTTTCAAGAGATAAGTCCTCTTCTACTACCGGAGAGAAACGAGCAAATTCACAATCAGACAATGTCTTAAGAAATTCATCTATCAATTCTTGAGAAGCATTATGACGCAACAATTCATCTTGCACATTATCTTTAGTTAAATCAGCAACCGGAATTAATAATTTATCACTCAAGTATCCCCACAAAGCCTTCATAGTCTCTTCATAAAAATGTGCTTTATCTGATGCTTTCATATATTTTTCAGCAGCCTTCAGACGTTTACGTGCTTGTTTATTAGCTCGTTTTGTTTTACGTAATGCGACATTGGCATTTTCTCTTGCTTGTTTTTGTAACACGATTACCAAAACCAAGAAAATAATAAACGGTAAAATAATTGCCATCCAAAAAGATGCTGATCCCAAAAAGAAATCATTCTTTGGTTTTAAAGTAAGATCGCTGCTAATATATCTTATATCTGACCCTATATTTTTTACACTTTCCTTATTCGACACATAATTAGAAGAAACAACTGCTGTTTCGTCAGATGTACCTTCTACTTCAATTGAATAAGCAGGAGTAAGCAATGTTTTATATTTCTTTGTATTTAAATCAAAATATGTAAATTCGGCAGAGGGTATTTCAAAATCTCCTCCAAAACGTGGAATTGCCAGATATTCAATATTTCTATTGCCGGAAGTTCCCGTTGGTGCTGCTTTGATATTTGTTTCTACCTTAGGGTCATAAATATCAAAATCTGTTGGGAATGTTATTTCAGGGTTCTTAAGCAATTTTAAATTTCCATTTCCTGATATAGCCACTTTAATTGTTACTGCATCGTTGGCTTTTAATTTGATTGAGGAAATAGTTGAAGACAGTTTGTAAGTCCCTACTGCCCCACTAAAACTTGCCGGTGCACCTGATGGCAAAGGCATTACCTCAACTTTAGCCGATGGTATGTTCAAAGTTTTTCTTACTTCTTGATACGAATCAAAGAAGCTATCAAATATACTTTGTGCCCTATTGTTAACACGTACTCTTAAAACTATATCTAATTTTCCTGATTCAATATTTAAAGTTCCGGATTGTTGCGGATATAGCAAACATTGTTTTAAGACGTATGTATTGTAGTTCAAACCATCATAATGTTCTGTGACAAACTGTTGGTTTTTGTTTAGATCAATTTCTTGCACATAAAAACCTTTAAATTCAGGAAATTTTGCGCTTGGAATATTGCTAACATCATTTCTAGTATACAATTTATATGTGACTAAAATAGCCTCTTGTTCGTAGACTTTTGTTTTTGATAAAGTCTGACGAACGAATATTTGTTTATCAGAAATATTTGCAGATGTA
>MWBK01000212.1 GCA_002069025.1 Bacteroidetes bacterium ADurb.Bin302
CGTTTACCTACAAACGACATACCTACAGCAGCTTCCATAGCCGTTTTTTCGTTTGTTGACCATTTACAATGCACGTTTTTTTCACTAGCTTCCTTTGATTGCTGTATGTATTCAGTTATTTCGGTAGATGGTGTACCGGGATATGCATACACACCTGAAAGCCCTCCATCTAAGGCTCCTAATGCTATAGCTTCATCTGCTAATAAAAGTAATTTTTGCATATTTATTAGATATTTTTTTCTAGTTTAAAGGATTAATATTATTGCCTAGAGGGTCATTGTCTAAGGGATTATTGTATAGGGAATCATTATTTGGAACCCATCCTGCAGGTGTATCAAAATAGTTGCTATCGTTGTTTTCATCAAGATTTGTAAATTTGATGAATTCTTTTTTAAACCTCAAGCGCACATCACCAACAGAACCACTACGATGTTTAGCAATTATGATTTCTGCTATTCCCTCTGTAGAATTGTGATCTCTATCTTCCATTATTTTATAATATTCAGGACGATGTATCATTAATACCATATCTGCATCTTGTTCAATAGCACCAGATTCACGTAAATCTGATAATTGTGGACGTTTCTCATCACCTGTTCTTCCTTCAACGCCACGGTTTAATTGTGATAGTGCGATAATCGGTATGTTTAATTCTTTTGCCAAGGCTTTGAGTGACCTGGATATGATACTTACTTCTTGTTCACGGCTTCCATAACTCATACCGCTTGCATTCATCAATTGTAAGTAGTCAATTATTATACAATCTATTTTATGCTCATTTTTTAAACGTCTTGATTTGCTGCATAATTCAAAAACAGAAAGGCTAGGGGTATCATCTATATAAATAGGTGCATTAACCAACTGTGTAGTACGAGATTGTAATTGCATCCACTCATACTCAACCAATTTTCCTCTTTTTATCTTTTCGCCTTCGATTTCAGATACATTTACAACCAAACGATTGACCAATTCGAGGTTTGACATTTCTAATGAGAATATAGCTACAGATTTTTGATAGTCAACAGCCATATTTTTCGCCATAGATAGTACAAATGCCGTTTTACCCATAGCAGGACGAGCTGCAATAATATTTAAAGTAGATGGTTGCCAACCATTTGTAATAGCATCCAATCGATTAAAACCTGAAGGAACACCTGTATATCCGTTTTCTTGTTGTCCGGCTAATTGAATTCTATTAATTGCTTCAGAAAGTATTTCTCCAACAGGAGTAACATCTTTTTTTATGTTTCGTTGAGTAACTTCAAATAATTGTCCTTCAGCATTTTGCATCAAATCATCTACATCTGTTTTTTCATCAAAAGCCTTAGTTTGAATATCTGTAGCTACTCGTATAAGTTCGCGTGCTAAATATTTTTGTGCAATAATTTGTGAATGATACACAATACTTGTTGCAGAGGCCACTTTACTAGTTAGTTCAGCTAAATAAATCTGACTCCCGGCTTCTTCCAGTTTACCCATTACTTTTAGTTGTTCTCCAACAGTAAGCATATCTATAGGTTTACGTTGTAAAGCTAATTGTGTTATGGCTTCAAATATATAGCGATGATGGTCATTATAAAAACTTTCAGGACGTAATATCTCACTTATGTCAAAATATGCATCTTTTTCTAGCATTAATGCACCAATTACAGCCTCCTCTAATTCAGGCGCTTGTGGTGGTAATTTGCCCATTTCTTTAATAACCTTATCCGAAACAGTACCGTAAGCTGTAGTAGTTTTTTTTCTTTTTACTTGAGAAGATTCCATACTTTTATTTTATAGCCCAAAAGTACTAAATTTACACTTAGAACTAACATTAAAAACAGAGTTTTACTTAACAATTTATCGACAACCTTATGTTGATATGTATTATTTTGTAATTTTGTGGAAACTTCACATATATGATTACATATTATCCAAACGCAAAAATCAATCTAGGACTTAATATAGTAGAGAAACGTCCTGACGGATATCATAACATAGAAACAATATTTTACCCAATTCCATTATGTGACAGTTTATCAATAAAATCAGCTCAAAAACTTGATTTTAAGATACTTGGCATTACAATTGATGGCAATATTGAAGATAATCTGGTAATGAAAGCTTATCGTCTTATTGAAAAAGACTACAACATACCTCCGATATCTATTATACTTGAGAAAAAGATTCCTTTTGGAGCCGGTTTAGGTGGTGGTTCTGCTGATGCAGCATACATGCTCCGCTTATTATCTGACTATTTTAAATTGTCAATATCTAATGATAAACTCGAACATTATGCATCAAAATTAGGTGCAGATTGTCCGTTCTTTATTAAAAACGAAGCTGTTTTTGCATCCGGAATAGGTAATATTTTTGAATTATCAAACATCTCATTAAAAGGATATTACATGATGTTGTTTAAACCTAATATTTCTGTTTCAACTGCTGATGCATATCGAATGGTTGTTCCTTCAAAAGCTAGTTTTGATTTAAGACAATTGCAAAATTTAAGTATAGAAAAATGGCATAAGTTCATATTCAATGATTTTGAACACAGTGTATTTACAAAATATCCTCAAATAGCTTCTATAAAAGAAGATTTATATGCATCAGGAGCGATATATGCATCTATGTCAGGTTCAGGTTCTGCAGTATTCGGAATCTACAAAAAAGCCCCCGATATTACATCTATGTTACAATCTGACATAGTTTGGCAAGGATTTTTATCATAGCAAATGTTTGCATATAAAAAATATATACAATCTACTTTAAAAACTATATATATTTGCAGTGCATTCCGATGGGAATGGATTTAATAATTAATTTTTTAAAAGAAAGGAGCAAAGATTTATGCAAACAGATCAGATTTTTGACTCTTGGATTAGAAGAGACTAAGCAAGAGTAAAATCAAAATAACCTTTATTGAGCAGATACAGAAAAGTCACACAGTTGATAATTAAATTTTACAATTATGTATTACGTAGTGACATTTAGAAGTAGAGAAGATGTTGAGTTGTTTAACCTTATCTTTGATAAACAAAGTAGAAATGAATTAAAAAGAAATAGTAAATAATATTTTAAAATAGTAGTAAAGCCTGAGCGTAATGCTCAGGCTTTTTTTTATTTCTTTACCAATAAAACCACGTTTTCAACATGTTGAGTATGTGGGAACATATCTACAGCCTGAATTTTCTCTACACTGTATTTTTCATCTAACAGATTTAAATCTCTTGCTTGTGTTGCCGGATTACAACTAACATAAACAATGCGTTTTGGCTCTGCATTAAGGATAGTTTTTACAACATCTTCGTGCATGCCGGCACGTGGGGGATCTGTAATAATTACATCAGGGCGTCCATGTTCGTCTATAAATTCGTTATTTAGAATATCTTTCATATCTCCTGCAAAAAACAGAGTATTATCAAGACCATTTAGTTTTGCATTGATTTTAGCGTCTTCAATGGCTTCGGGTACATACTCAATACCAATTACTTTTTTAGAGTTGTTTGCTACAAAGTTTGCTATAGTCCCCGTTCCTGTATATAAATCGTAAATCAATTCGTTTTTGGTTAAATTAGCAAATTCTCTAACTACTTTATATAGTTCAAATGCTTGTAAACTATTGGTTTGATAAAAGGACTTAGGACCAATTTTAAATTTTAAATTTTCCATAGTTTCGTATAGAAAATCATTTCCTTTAAAGGTATGTATAAGCTGGTCTGATATCGTATCGTTGGCTTTTTGATTGTGTATATACAATAATGAAGTTATTTGTGGAAATTTATTTGCAACATAGCTAAGTAAATCGTTCCAAACTTGCTCGTCTTTTTCGTAAAAAACAATAATTACCATAATCTCGTTTGTAGTAGCAGAGGTACGAATAATCATATTACGCATCATTCCCGTCTGATTTCTCAAATCAAAATATGATATATTATTTTGTTGACAATATTGATGAACGCTGTTGCGAATATCATTTGATATATCATCTTGTAACCAACATTTATCAATATGGAGTACTTTGTCAAACATACCCGGAATATGAAATCCTAATGCATTTTTAGTCTTTTCTGCATCAGGTTTATTCATTTCATCAATAGTTAGCCATGCTTTGTCTGAAAATGTAAATTCTAACTTGTTACGATAAAATTTTGTTTTAGCAGAACCTTTGATTGGTAGCATTTCAGGTAATTCGACTTTCCCGATACGGCTTAAATTATCGAAAACTTGTTGTTGTTTATACTTGAGTTGTTCTGAATATGGTAAATTTTGCCATTTGCAACCTCCACACGTTCCAAAATGCTTACAGAATGGCTCTTCTCTAATAGGGGAATAGCTTTTAAAGGCAACAACTCGTCCTTCTGCAAAATTTTTCTTTTTGCGATATAACTGCACATCTACAACATCGCCCGGAACAACATATGGAATAAATATAACCATATCTTCATGTCTTGCTAAAGCTTTACCTTCGGCAGCTACATCTGTTATAGTAAGATCTTCAAGTATTGGGAGTTGTTTTCTTATTCTGGCCATGGATACTTTATTATACAATTATAGCTACCTCTTTGCTGAGATAGCTATAATTTAGATTAACAAATTATTAAATCAGAAAACTAGAACTAATTGATTCATTGGTATTTACTTTAATAATTGTATCTGCAATTAGATCAGCTACACTTAATATCTTTATCTTATCGCAAGATGTATCGTGTAAAGGAATAGAATCAGTAAAGTAAATTTCTGTTAGTTTAGATTTCTTGATACGTTCTGTTGCAGGATCTGATAATACTGCGTGTGATGCAAAAGCACGTACAGAAATAGCACCTCC
>MWBK01000213.1 GCA_002069025.1 Bacteroidetes bacterium ADurb.Bin302
CTGCTGGACATTGATATCATCAAAGTCGTTATCAAGACTGTTGACCGCTTGCTGGGACGTAAGGAAGGAGAAGATTTGAATTTGATTACCTACGTTACCGACCGTCTGGGACACGATGCCCGTTATGCTATCGACTCCACCAAACTCCAAAAAGAATTAGGCTGGGAACCGAGCCTGCAATTTGAGGAAGGCATCGAAAAGACTGTCCGCTGGTATCTTGAAAATCAGGAGTGGATGGATAATATTACTTCGGGGGAGTATGAGAGGTATTATGAGGAGATGTATAGAGGAAGATAAAAATGTGGGTTGGTGATTATAGCAGTATGAATAGACCTCTTCCCATTCCGAACAGAGAAGTCAAACATACTTGCGCCGATGGTACTGCATTCATGTGGGAGAGTAGGACGTTGCCAATGATTCTCACGGGTTGAATATAAATATACCGATTGTCTGTAAGACCCGCAGATGTCGCAATTGGTTTTATTCTAATTTAAACAAATGGGAAATATTAAGATTTTTCATCAATGTTAGATTGGACTACAAAGGATAGTCCAATCTGTAGGAAGACTTGTCGACGACAAGCAAGTTGAGTTCTGTGCAGTGTGCTTACTCCTGACCGTGGGTAGCTTGATATGCCCATAGCTGTCAGCTATATCAATCTTATTGGATGCGCTGTCACTTTATAAAGCCACCAAAGAGAGAAAGATACAAAAAGAACAAAACGCAAGATGAGACCATAAGATCAGATTATCTTTTCCGTAAGGCATGTGCAATGCGTGCCTTACGGATTTAACTCACTTAGATAATGGGACTAAAAAAGAACATACTATATAGCGGCTTCCTTACCACTTCATTATATATCTTTCAATTTATCACTTACCCATACGTTGCCCGCGTGCTTGGAGTAACGAATATTGGTATCTGCAATTATGTACAGAGTATTGTTCAGTACTTCTGTCTATTCAGCATGTTGGGAATTAGCACTCTTGGTGTTAGGGAAATTGCTAAATGTAATGGTGATAAACTTAAATTAAATCAGACGTTTTCCCAATTATTTACTTTAAATGCAGTGTTCACGGTAATTGTATTAGCCATTTATTTCCTATTGATAGAAATAATTCCCAATTTTAACCAGTATAGGAAATTACTTTATATAGGTGCAACGCAAATATTTTTTGGAACATTTGCTGTAGAATGGCTTTTCCGAGGGCTGGAAGAATTTAAGTATATTACAGTAAGGACGTTATTTGTTCGTTTGGCGTATGTGATATCTGTGTTTGTATTTGTCCGTACTAGTAATGATTACACGATATACTTTTTGATATACTCCGCAATGGTTATCGCAAATGGTATAATAAACTGGAGTTATGGGAAACG
Organism: Bacteroidetes bacterium ADurb.Bin302; assembly: GCA_002069025.1. The sequence goes on from MWBK01000213.1 coordinate 1,378, forward strand.
CTTTGTCAGATTTTCACTTCAATCAATATCATTAATTCGACCTTATGTGAAACCATTGATATTTTTGGGGTCACAGTTAATTCTAACCTCTTTATATACAACTTTTAATACCGTTTACTTGGGAATGACTTGCGGTGATACAGAAGTCGGATATTACACTACTGCCACCAAAATAGAAAACATAGTACTGGCTCTATATTCTTCATTTACCCTTGTGATGATGCCGCGTATCAGTTCATTAATGCAGTCTGAGAGGCAAGACGACATCAAGCGACTATTACAAAGCTCTTTTAATTTGCTTTTTGCATTCGTATTTCCTTGTATTTTCTTTTCTGAATTTTATGCACACGAATTGGTCTATTTAGTTGCGGGAAATGGGTATGAGGGAGCTGTTCTTCCCATGAGAATAGTGATGCCATTAATGTTAGTTGTTGGATTAGAACAGATACTTATTGTACAGATTTTGATGCCAAGTCGATCAGACAAACAAGTGTTCGTCAACTCTATTATTGGAGCGGTATGCAGCATCTTATTAAATGTATTGCTCGTTTCCAAGTTTGAAAGTATTGGTTCTTCTATTGTTTGGTTTGTCAGTGAATTAGCTGTAATGACCACAGCTCTTTACTTCGTTAAACAGAAATATTTTGATATTGTATTTTTTACGAATATGGTGAGGCATTTACTGTCCTTTATACCAATGTTGTCAATCTATTATTTTATATATAGAATAGTAGAACAAAGTTGGGTATGCTTTTCATTAGGCTTTATATTTACATTAATATATTGCCATTTTGTATTGTTGTATATAGTTAAAAATGACGTATATATTACATTCAAAAAATTGCTAATTTCCAAATATATAAAAAGATGATAGTACCGGTAATACTTCTCAATTACAATTCTTCTTCTGATTGCCGCAAATGCGTTTCTTTTCTGAAACGGCAACAAGGCATTGGCTTGGAAATCATTATTGTGGATAATTGTTCACGAGAAGATGATTGCATTGAGGTAAAAAAACTGTGTCAAGAGCAAGGATGCACGTTCATCCAAGCCTCTGAAAACCGAGGTTATAACGCCGGTAATAATATCGGTTTACGTTATGCGGCCGAAAAAGGCTACGAATATGCGTTGATTGCTAATCCTGATATGGAGTTTCCACAAGAAGATTACATCAAGAAGTTGGTCGCTAAAATGGAACAAGATGATACCATAGCTGTTTGTGCAAGCGATATTGTCAATCCGGATGGCAGACATCAGAATCCTCAAAGGGAAGTCACTTACAATGAAGAGTTATTTTGGTTTATGGAGATTCTACGAAATAGAAAATCAAAGAAATGGTATCTATGCGACTTCACTCAATCCGGATATTGTGAGAAAGTCAGTGGCTGTTGCTTATTGCTTCGGATAGATTTTGTGCAAAATATTGGTTTTTTCGACGAGAATGTATTTTTATACTCAGAAGAATCCATCCTTGCAAAGCAAGTGAAACTCACCAACAAAAGGGCGTATTATCTTGCCGATTCACAAGCGATTCATCAGCATATCGAAAGCCAAAAAGGAGCAAGCAAGCTTCGAATGAAGATTCTCTTCAAATCCCGTAACTATTATCTGCATAAATATAGCGGATATTACGGATTAAAACTGCAATTATTGCTATTGTTTAAACATTTTCAAAAACTTACAATAAAATAATAAGCAAATGGCTAAAGAAAGAAGTGCTTCGATTGATATGGTAAAAGGGTTGGCTATAATGACACTCTTTTTCTTACATTTTGAGAATGGAAATATATCTGATAATTTTTGTTTTATCGTTAGATCTCCAGTCTTTTACATTGTTGTCGGTTGGCTTTGGGGAATGTCATCAAACGAACGTACAATAAAAGGACATTGGGAAAAACGGAAAAAAGGACTTGTTGTGCCATATCTGTGGTTTTCATTGATTTTTTTGATAATTGATCTTATTTTTCTCGCATTCCATTGTATTTCTATCCAAATCCTGTTAAGAGATATTTATAAAACTGTTATTCTACGAGGAATCGGTACTTTATGGTTCTTGCCATCATTGTTATTAGGAGAATTACTATTCCTGTGGTCTAAAAATAAAAGTTGGATATTAAAATCATCGCTTTATTTAGTTAGTTTCGCAATAATGTGTTATTATGGCTATTGGCATAACAATATTTTCTACGAAACACCTCAACTGAAAGATATATTAAATGCTCCTTTCCGAGTCTTTTTAGACTCAGTAACTACCTACTTCTACGTAGGTATAGCCTACTATTTTTCAAGAAGCTACGGAAAAGAATTGTTTCATAAGTCAAAGCAAATATTATTTATTGTTGGTTCTATCTGTTGCATAATCGCCCTATTTTTCAGTATATATCCATTAGTCGGAATCAATGGCGAAATGATTTTTATTTTGAAGAATATATTTGCCGGTATAGGTATTTTATTGCTATTCAGGTCTATAGAAAAGTTTAAGCCTCTTTCTGTACCATTTAGCTATTTTGGTAAAAATTCTCTGATAGTTATGTCTATGCATTGGGCTTTGTGTGAAATAGTTTTAGTTGTTGATAAAAATATTCTGGGATATGATGAGTATTCTGGAATAAGAGCTCTTGTGTATTTTGTTATTGCAGTCTTTGCTATGATTGGTATAATTGAGTTGATAAATCGCAAGTTTCGCTTTATAATAGGTAAATAATGTTTGTTTTTTTACGAAATATAACAACAAGATGGTGCACGATGGCTATATTTATAGTTGTACTGTTTTGTATTCGCTATATCCCCTTAGAATCTCGTGCAGGGCCAAGTGACATTAAAACAGGAGTGTCCTTTTTATGTTTGTTGTTCTTGATCCTTAGAACAAGATACATATCCAAAGCATTAGTGTTTTCTGCAATGTATTATGTTGTTGTTCTATCGTTGTGTCTATTCCATCCGATAACATTTAGGTGGTCGACAATGCTCTATCTGTTGTCATTTATAATAGTATATATAACATATTATAATTTAGTTGTTGTTCACCATGTAATAGATTATAAGGTGTTTGTTAAAGTTCTTATTGGGCTAATCTATGCGTATACTTTTTGTTTAATCGTACAACAGGGTTTGATATTGATAGGCGTACGTGAGTTCCCATTATTGAATTTAACACAGTTCTTGAATCGTGGTATCGGTGCAAATTCTTTGTCTGGAGAGCCGTCACATTCTGCAAGAATTATGGCAGTGTTATATCTTGCCTTAATTCGTATGGCTGAAATTAAATATAATCGAAAGATAAAGGTTAAAGAAATGTGGTATGTTTATAAGTTACCGACGATAGCATTCCTTTGGTCAATGTTTACCATGGGTAGTGCTACTGCTATGATAGGGATTGTTTTGCTGTCTTTGTATTTTATAGACATGCGACATCTGTCTGTCGCAATAGTTATATTTTGTACATTTATGGTAGCTGCACCGCATATTGATTATAAACCTGTACAACGTGTGCATGCAGTTGTTACAGCTATTTTTACAGGTGATAAAGAAACTGTTTTTAAGGCAGATGATAGTGCGGCTTCAAGAGTAATTCCTATATGAATTTCTTTGCTCTTGATTTTGCAGATTCCACCACATGGTTTGGTAAAGGCATTGATTATTCAGACAAAATAAGCAGTAAACATCATGAACGGGTATATGCTCGTGTTTTAGGAAACATAAATGAATATGGCTTGATTAGTTATATTTTCTTGTTGCTATTAGTTTATAGTTGTATGATATATCGTTTGTTTTCATTAGAAACACTTTTCCTTGTTTTTCTATTTTCTGGGACATTAGGTAATGTTCCATATGGTTGGGGAGCTATGATGATATTCACAACGATTAGATACTTTCAGGAAGATAACTATTGGGTAAATTGAAATACAATTTATAACAAATGAAGATAATACACATTGTACATGGGAAAGCAAATCCCGCAAGTAATAATGGTATAAGCCGCGTAGTCTATTACCTAAATAAGTATGAGAAATTAGCAGGTATCGATAGTCAAATTTGGGCTATTGTAGATGACGTTAAACATCATGAAACCTATAAACGAGATGAGTTTGTTACGGTGGAATGTTATCCTCGGGTTAAAATTTGGGGAAGTCGTGAGATTGTTAGAGCTATAGAGCGGGAGAAAGACTCTATTGATTTGGTACACTTTCATTTAATCTGGTTTTATGACAAGAATATTATCATGAAAGCTGTTAACAGGCTTGGAATAAGTTCCGTGGTTACAACCCACGGAACTTATTCCAATCCTCACGCTTATACAGGCGTGAGGATTGTTGCCCGTTATCTATACGAATTGAAGTATCTAAATATGGCTACCGAATGCCACATCTTAA
>MWBK01000214.1 GCA_002069025.1 Bacteroidetes bacterium ADurb.Bin302
ATATATTTTTGAGGCGTGGAAATGATTCGATAGCTCTTATTGGTACTGAAAATATAGGAAATCCACCATTCCCTGTTATTGGAAATATAGATGAAGCATTAAGCGGTACTGAAAATACCAAATGCAAAATCATGATGACGCACGATCCAAATATTTGGGATGATATTATTGTTGATAAGAGAAATGTTTTGCTTACACTTTCAGGGCATTCGCACGCGCTACAAATGGGTTTTGACCATTTAGGTATTCATTGGTCACCGGCACAGTTTATTCATGAATATTGGGACGGACCTTACCAAAAAAAGGATCAAATATTGTTTGTAAACAGAGGTATGGGATACGTAGGATATCCATTTAGAATCGGAATGAAGCCTGAAATTACTCTAATTATTTTACATCCCTCGAAGAAACACGGAACAAGCTATAAATTGATTAAAAATCAACGTAAACCATAAGATTCTTGTTATTCAACAAGAATCTTATGTGAGTTTATTAGCATTTTACATTTAGACCTTCTAAAACTTGTCGAATCTTTTCGTATGTAGTGATTCGTGTAGGTACCAAAGGTAAACGGAGTTTGTTTTCTATGAATCCCATTGCATTAAGCATGCTCTTAACACCGGCAGGATTACCATCAACAAACAACAAATCAAATAATTCGGTAAATTGATGGTGTATAGCACGAGCGTTGTCATAATCACCCATTAAAGCTAATCTAACCATACGACTAAACTCTTTAGGGAAAGCATTACCTATAACAGAAATAACACCTGATGCACCTTGAGTAATCAATGGAAAAGCAATACCATCATCACCTGATATAACCAAAAAGTCTTTTGGTTTGTTTTTAATGATATCCTCTAATTGCGTCATATTTCCGGAAGCCTCTTTAATAGCAATGATATTATCAAAATCCTTAGCTAAACGCAAAGTGGTTTCTGCTGTCATATTCGTACCTGTACGACCCGGTACATTATATAAAATTATTGGCAATTTTGACGCTTTTGAAATAGCTGCATAATGCTGATATATACCTTCTTGCGATGGTTTATTGTAATATGGTACTACTGATAATATTGCATCAATACCATGAAAATTATCATTTTGAAGTTTATCAACTAAAGCTGCAGTATTATTCCCTCCTAAACCCATCACAACAGGTATCCTACCCGCAATTTTATCTATTGTCAATTTTACTATGGCTGACTTCTCATTTTCTGTTAGAGTTGGAGTCTCGGCGGTTGTTCCAAGAATCACCATATAGTCAATGCCACTGGACAATTGATAATCAATTAACCGTCCTAATGCATCATAATCAACAGAATCATCTGTTTGAAATGGTGTTATCAAAGCAACACCCATACCTTTTAAATTAGTTGCCATCGTATATTCCGTAGCTTGTTAGCGGGGCAAAGTTAGCTATTTTTTTAGTTACTTTGATTGAATTTTTTCTAAATAAAACATTACTGTATCAAACATCGATTTTGGGGTATCTTGTTCGCCTTGCATTTCTATCATAAAATCGTATTTTGCACCTTGAATCTCCCTCTTGTTTGCTATTTTAAACTTTGCATTCGACATTGCTGCCAAATATTCCAAAGGATAACAGGTCTTTGGACTTAAGTTTAATAAAACCTCGCAATCTAACTCCATAAAATCAGCATAGGTAGCATCTAATGGCTTCCAAGTCCATTTGCTAAAGTCTTTTGCTGTAAGTATATGAATATTAAATCGTTTTTGCTCTTCCAATGATTTATCAACAAACAGAGTGATTTCTGTTTTTATTTTTTGTGCCATACAAAAGTCTAATATTGCATACAAATCATTATACTGTTTCTGTGCATCAATATTTAGAGGCTTGTCTATTAAATACAGAATGTGCAAACTTCTTATCTGACTAAGATTCATAAAGCATCGTTTTTGTTTCGATTCTAATTTCGACAGCATCCACAATGCGATTTTAGTTTTCATTTGTGTTATTGCATTCATAATTCCCCTATCATGTTTAAAAATGTATCTTCATCAATAATAGGCACATTTAAACTATTTGCCTTCTCTAATTTTGCCGGTCCCATATTATTGCCGGCAAGAACATAATTGGTTTTGGCAGAAATACTACCGGCATTTTTTCCTCCATAACGTTCTATTAAGTTTTTAAGTTCGTCACGCGAGTATTTGGCAAAAACTCCACTAATAACGAAAATTTTACCTTGCAATGTATCAGTGTAACCTTCAAAAACATCTTCAGCAATTTGAAATTGTAAGCCTGCTGAACGTAAATTTTCAATCAGTTTTATATGTTTATCTATTCTAAAATAATCATATACACTTTGAGCAATACGTTCACCTATTTCTTCAATGCTTGTAAGTGTTTCGAGCGATGCAGCTGCAATATTGTCAATATTCTTCAATGAATAAGCTAACTTTTTGGCAACGGTAGCACCAACATATCTTATACCAAGAGCAAACAGGACACGTTCAAATGGTACTTGCTTACTATCAATAATACTTTGAATGATTTTTCGGCCCGATTTTTCACCCAATCTATCAAGATATGCCAAATCAACTAACTTCAATTTATATAAGTCTGCTGATGTCTCTATTAATTTGTTGCGATATAATAAATCAACTATTTCTTCTCCAAGTCCATCAATATTCATTGCCTTTCTCGAGACGAAATGCTCTATTTTACCTTTAATCTGGGGCGGGCAATTATCTTCATTAGGGCAATAGTGGCCTGCTTCTCCGTCTTCACGTACAAGCTTAGCACCACATTCAGGGCATTTATCTATAAATCCGATTTTATCTCCAATTAAACATCTTGCATCAGTATTAACACCGGTTATTTTTGGAATGATTTCCCCTCCTTTTTCAACATATACCATATCACCAACATACAAATCCAAGGCTTTTATGATATCTGCATTATGTAATGATGCACGTTTAACAATAGTCCCTGCTAATTGAACCGGATCTAAGTTTGCTACAGGAGTTATTACTCCGGTACGTCCCACTTGATATGATATTGAATTTAAGCGTGTACAGGCTCTTTCTGCCTTAAACTTATATGCAATAGCCCATCGCGGAGATTTTGCCGTAAAACCCAGTTGTTTCTGCTGTAGCAATGAATTAACCTTCAGAACTATACCATCAGTTGCAACCGGCAAATTTTTCCTTTCAAAATCCCAATAATTAATAAAATCATAAATTTCTTGTAAGGTAGAACACTTCTTTGTAAAACCGGATATTTTAAAACCATATAATTCAGCCTCTTTTAAGTTATCATAATGATTATTAGCCGGTAATTGCTCACCAAGCATATAATACATATATGAATCTAACTTCCTTTTAGCTACAATGGCAGAATTTTGAAGTTTTAATGTTCCGGACGCTGCATTTCGAGGATTAGCAAATAAAGGTTCCTCTTGTTCCTCACGTTCCTTATTCAAATTTTCAAAAACGCTCCATGGCATCAAAATTTCTCCACGCACCTCAAATAAATCAGGATAATTGCCATTTAATGTTAGTGGGATGCTTCTAATAGTTCTAACATTTGCCGTAACATCATCACCCTTCTCACCATCACCACGAGTTACTGCCTGAATTAATTTACCATGTTCGTATGTTAGAGAAATAGAAGTTCCATCATATTTCAATTCACACACAATCTCAAAAGGCTCGTTAAGTGTTTTTTTAATACGTTCATAAAAATCTGTAATCTCTGCTTCCGAATAGGTGTTTCCTAACGACAGCATCAAGTATTTATGTTTTATTTGCTTGAATGACTGATTAATATCACTACCAACACGCATTGTTGGCGAATTCGGATCAGCATATTGCGGATAAACTGTTTCCAAATTCTTTAACTCTGACATTAATTGATCAAACTCGAAATCTGAAATCGTTGGTTGCGATAATACATAATACTCGTGATTATAACGATTAAGCAAATCGCGCAGATTTTCAATTTTTTGTAAAGTTGCATCCATTAAGATTACAGAGTAAATTTCTTCAATTCACAAAGATAAAAAAAGAAAAGAGATTCTAATAGATTCAATTCTAAGAAAACAATAAAAAAACGTACCTTTGCATTAGTTATTGAATAAAATTTAATATAACATATATGCGTATTGACATAATATCAGTACTTCCTGAACTTATTGAAAGTAATTTTTCGTATTCAATACTAAAACGAGCTCAAAATAAGGGTTTAGCTGAAATATATCTGCATAATCTAAGAGATTATTCGACAGATATTAAACACCATAGGGTTGACGATTATCCTTTTGGAGGAGAAGCCGGTATGGTTATGCAAATAGAGCCTGTTGACAGAATAATCAGCAAACTTAAAAGTGAACGTGATTATGATGAAGTGATTTTTACATCACCTGATGGTGAAGTTTTTAATCAGCATATAGCAAATGACATGTCTCTTATGAACAACATAATTATTTTATGTGGTCATTATAAAGGCATAGATTACAGAATTCGTGAACATCTTATTACACGTGAAATATCAGTTGGAGATTATGTTTTAACAGGTGGCGAATTGGCAGCATCTATAATTGTTGATGCAGTTGTTAGAATAATACCCGGAGTGATTTCTGATGAGCAATCAGCCCTATCCGATTGTTTCCAAGATGACTTACTTTCGGCTCCTGTTTACACACGTCCGGCAGATTATAAGGGCTGGAAAGTACCTGATGTCTTATTGTCGGGAAATGATGCTAAAATTCAGGAGTGGCGTATGGATCAATCATTAGAAAGGACCAAAAGACTTCGTCCCGACTTGCTTAAATAATTTGCTTCAATACTATAAAAAACGTTCCACATTTTTGATGTGGAACGTTTTCTGTTTTTAAAGCTATATACTAAATTAATAGTTCTTGAATGTATATGCTATACCTAAGCTAACAAATTCTTTTAATTGCAATTTTGCATCATCCCATCCTTCCAGTGTTGTTGAATCGTAACGAGGATGAATTGATACGCGTGCTGTCAAAATCTTATATAATATAAAATTTGCTGTTATTTCCCAATCAACCTCCAATCCAGGAATATTGTTTTTACTTCCCAAACCTAAATAATTGGTATATAAAGACAATTTACTCTCTAAACTAATACTCTTATTAAACTGTTGACTATAATTGCACTGAACCAAAGCACCGGCATCGTTCATTGTTTGTGTGTTAATCCCTATACCAACCTCTTTTGAAATACTGGTTTCGTCGGGTGTACCAATATTAAAATGTGTCATATTATTAACATAAACCATTTTATATGCTATAGGTGAGATAAATAATGACACTTTTGCATCCGATGTTTTACTACTCCATTTATAGTCCATACCTAATGATAAGTAAAAGCGTATAGGTGATGCCAAAGAACTAGTCATGTAGTTTTTGTCTATTGGATAAGTATCAAAAAGTGTTGTCGATAATTCTGCTTGCGCTGTGTAATACCATGTACCGAATGCTTTATATCCTAATTTAGAAGTTAATTTAGAAATATCATCTGTCATGTGTAACTGGCGTCCTGCTTTATCGTCTGCAAAGGTTGTAGATAATCCATATTTTAATTCTAAAGAATTTTCCCATGTCAATTTATTGTAGTCATAGTTGATCCAGCCCTTTAAATCTGCCAAAAGAGCTAAATTACTATTACCTCCTGAATACCATGCTGAACTCCAACTAGTGTTAGAAGAAACAAAATTTTGTGTTGCTTGCAATGCTAAATCGGTTCCCATTTTCCATTTCTTTATAGGTGCAGGAGCCGGTTCCGGTGCAGGAGCGGGCTTTTCAATAGGCAAAAACGAGAAACTACCATCAGCAGTTTTCGTTAACACTACTCCGGCATTATCTGCATCCAACTGATCTAATATCTTATCAGATATTGCATTTAATGATTGTTTCATACTATCGCGGCGTGACATTTTTGTAGATTCTTCCTGAACAAAAACCGCTTGATTAGATGATGCAGCTGTAGCTACATCTGTCACAATTTTGTTGTCTTGTGCACTTGCAAAGCCAACTGATAAAGCTAAAAGCGAAATTAAAATAATAGTTTTTTTCACGTTTCTAATTTACCAATAATGTGAGTAACTGATTTAAAATTATGTTTGTTTAAGTAAGATTCAATTCCTTCAGCAATTTGCACTGATATAGTGGGATCAATAAAGTTTGCTGTGCCTATTTCAACTGCCGAAGCACCTGCTAACATAAACTCGATAGCATCGTTCGCATTCATTATACCGCCTAAACCTATAATTGGTATGTTTACAACTTTAAACACCTGCCAAACCATCCGTAAAGCTATTGGTTTTACACATGGACCGGATAAACCGCCTGTAATTGTAGATAAAACAGGCTTACGTGTCTCAGCATTAATAGCCATTCCCATGATGGTATTAATGAGTGATACAGCATCTGCACCTGCGTCTTCTACCGACTTTGCAATAGAAGCAATATCGGTAACATTAGGTGATAATTTTACTATTAAAGTCTTGTTACACACCTTTCTAACAGCTGAGACAACAGAACTTGCAGATTCGCATGAGGTTCCAAATGCCATTCCTCCTTCTTTTACGTTAGGACATGATATGTTTAATTCTATAGCAGGAATTTTATCTAAATCTGAAATCTTTTCTACTGTTTTTACATAGTCTTCTACTGATGCACCCGATACATTTATGATTACATTTGTATTATAATCTTTTATTTCAGGGTAAATATGCTCTATAAAATAGTCAATTCCTTTGTTCTGCAAACCTACTGCATTCAACATACCTGAAGGCGTCTCTGCAAGGCGCGGACAAGGGTTTCCTTCTCTTTTGAGAAGGGTTGTTCCTTTTACAATTATACCTCCTATTCGCGAGAAGTCAACAAAATCTTCAAACTCTGTTCCGTAGCCGAATGTTCCTGAAGCAGTAAGTACAGGATTTCGAAGGCTTAAATCTCCTATTTTTACATTTACTTCTGCCATGTCAAATCTTTTATATTAAATACCGGACCATCCGTACATACACATTTGTGCCCCTCATTAGTTTCTGTAATGCAGCATAAGCATGCACCTACTCCGCAAGCCATTTTAGTTTC
>MWBK01000215.1 GCA_002069025.1 Bacteroidetes bacterium ADurb.Bin302
GAAATAATGTCTGACTGATATTTGGTTTTCATCTTACTTTTGTTTAAAATCGTGAAATAATAATTTCATTTACACGGTCTTTGTCATTTATTTTCTTGATTAAATTTCTCAATAATCACTAAATGAGGCGTTATATGAAGTTGTTGAGGCGATACATTCTATTTCTATTAGCCATGCCGGACGACATATTGACGAAAGAAGAATTAACGTAGGAATTTGTGAGAAATACTTATCGAAATAATTTCTCACGAATGGGTAATCACCAATATCTCGAATATATATAATCATCATAGAAATATCTTCAAACGAGCATCCAGCTTCCTCTAATAGAATCTTCACATTTTGAAGCATTCTTAATAGCTGTTTTTCAATGTCTCCAATATGTACTATATTCCCATATTGATCGATGCTTGCAGTGCCACTAATAAAAACATTTTTTCTGTCTCCATAAGCAATCATTACCCCACGTTCAAATGTTACACCATAATTCATAGTTGAACTCATACAATCGGAAGCGTACAAGTATTGGATTTGTTCTTTATCCAATCCTTCAATTACGTATGCATCCATCATTATTTTTTGTTGGGGATATTGCAGCTTTCCTTCGATTCCGGTACTTGCTATAAAATGTGTTTTTGTGGTTAGTCCATTTTTTTCAAAATTTTCTTTTCTTGCTTTTGCAAATTCAAAATAATTGTTGTCTATGTCATTAATATAGAACCATGTACGCAAACAATTTGCCTCTAACGAATAGTCAAAAGTTTTTAATTTCTCTTCGAATGTTGTTAGTAAATGGCTGGTTTGCTCGTTTATATTCAGATTTGAGAATTTTTCGTCTATTCTTTCTGAAAAAAAAGATTGTAAATAACCATTATGAGATATGATAAATGCTTCATTTTTTCTGATTATTTCTACATTCGTCCTCATAATTACCCATAATGCTATTTTGCTACCATCCATCATAGGCTGACCGATTATACTAACCGAACATTCAAGTAAACTTAAAATTTTCCCAATTTCATTATGTTGATTGACTATATCTGATAAATAACATCTTGCGAAAATAGGCTTTGTATCGGGTAGCAAATTTTGATGGATATATTTTTCAAGAACTGTATAAAGTGATTCAACTTGATTTTCAAATTTTGATGAACAATTTGTAAAATGGAATATTAAATGGTATTCTTTTGTTTTTTTCGGGATGTCAAGGACCGATATTTCTACTTTTATGCCTTGCTCAATATATTCTTGACTGATATAATTCATACAAATTTATTTTAGAGAAAAAAAGACGAACAAATGTCCGCCTTTTTTTCATGAAATCAAAATGTATTTTATTAACCTACGGCTGGAATAAATACCCAAAACCAATATGTGCCGTCTGCACCTTTTGCTCCCAACCTTAAAACATTATCATTTATTTCCATGATCGAATATTGGGTCCAAGGGACAAGTCCTCCATTCAAGTCATAACCAAATAATATGTTCGTATTTTTAAGGCTGAGAGTTCCTATGGACCAATTATGTCCATCCGGTGCCATATCAAAATCGAAATTTCCACTCGAGATGACGTTCCCCGATGCATCTTTCAATGTCATCTTCATTCCAACTAATGTAAATATCATTGTTGCACCCGCACCTTCGTTTGGCAATCCTTTCCCCGAACATTGGGCCGTAACATCAGAAGGACCTAACTTCCACCATTCAGGATAGGTATTTACCGGATCCCATGCATAGGCATGTCCATTCCCAAAACAATCGGTTTCGGCCCAAGTCCATGTTTTTTCACCTGTGCCACAAAAATATGCATATTCAGGTGGTACAGGAAATTTCATCTCATCAACATTGACTGTAAAGTTTTTTTCCAAAACTTTGCCGTCATTTGTCATGGCTTTGAGAGAAACAGTTTGGCTGCCAGGGATAAATAAAAGCAATTCTGTATTATTTGTACTGTAAGTTTTCACCCCATTTGACCATTGGCAAACTACGGGGCTGGTACAATTAACAATAACCTTGTTCGTAGTTTTAGTACCATCCATTACAGGTGTTACAGTAGCTTCTAATTGTTCCACAGAATTTATGACATCACCAATACCTCCACGATCCAATATTGGCTCACAAGAAGCAAACATAGATAATGCTATAACTAATAAATTGATATATTTTTTCATATTTCTTCATTTAATAATTTTATTTCCATCCTGAATAAAGATTTGCGCTGCCTGCCCAGCCTTCATTTTGTTTTAGAACTCCATTCGATAAGGCAATCTGACTTTCAGGGATTGCTACAAATCCTCTCGTTGCTTGATATCGAGCTGTATATCCTCCGCCATTATTTGTTGTGCTGTTCTTATCGTCCACACCCTGATAATATGTCGGCTGATTCGTTTGTTTAGCTAATTCTTGTTCGGCAATATGCCAACGACGAATATCATTCCATCTAACACCTTCGAATGCAAGTTCCCAACGGCGTTCGTTTTGTAAGGCTTCTAATGAATAGGATGAAATTCCAGGGAGGCCGGCGCGAGCTCTGACTCTATTAATGCCGCTAATGTCTTCTTTTAATTCAGACTGCATTAAGAGTACGTCGGCAAAACGGATTAATATTAAATCATGAATATTTGAAAGTTGAAAGTTTACAGTCGTGTAATTATACATGTCTTGTTCGAATGTTTCCCAATATCCACTGCCATCTGATTTTTTGGATGTTATTGGAGATGTTTTTTTGGCGTAATAGTCAGTTTCCTGTACGAAATCAACCCATCCTCCTTTTGTGTATTGCGGTATTTCACTAGGAATTCGAGCAATTGATGCCTCGCGACGAATATCGTTAGGTTCGCTATTACCCCAATCTGTCCATAGACCTGGATTTACCGGACCGGCTCCCCATCCTTGTCCAAATGGGAATGTTTTACTTAATTCTTGTCCTCCTCGTATTCCGAAATATAAATTGTATGAGTTTGAGTATCCGATTGTTGTACTCCAACTGGC
>MWBK01000216.1 GCA_002069025.1 Bacteroidetes bacterium ADurb.Bin302
TACTTTTCTATCACCATAGGTAATTCCAGCGGGAGGAGTCTGATTGAAATATGCAATACCACCAGTTGCACCAGCAAACAGGTCAGCAATAATGGTTCTATCCCATTCACGAGTCAATTCTGCACCCATAGAACCAGTGACAAGTCCCATAGCGGCCAATCCATGATAAGCCATCAAGTCTTGTTCAACTTCTATGGTTACATTACCTTTTAGTTTTTTGGTAGTTGCACTTACATCTTCTGATGTGATTTCAAAGCTAATTGTTTTAATAGCAGTAGAGTCATCAGGGTTATATTCTACGTTATTTGCATAATTTCTTTTAGAATGGATATCAGAAGACAAAGAGCTACCATCATCTCTTTTGAAGTCATTATAGAAGATTTTGTAAGTAGGTTGAGGAATCGGTTGTAAAGAAACCAATTCACGTGACATCATGTTCGGATACACATTACCAATCATAGCCAGTTTGGTTTTAATCATGTATGCGATAGATGTAGTTGAAGTTTGATTCGTTTCTTCTAATTTTGTGATGTCAAGTGTATTGTAGTCAACACCATTTTCAACACATGTTGCACGAACAGCATTGTCAAAAAGAACAGCCAACTTATTTTCTTCGAGTTCATTAAGACGGGGGTTATTCGTGAAATGCTTGGCACCATCAAGAAGATGTCCGTATTTGTCTAATAACTGCTGATTTCTTTCAATAAATGACGCTCTCATTATGTCATTTCCTTTCAAATTCTAAATATTTGGATTCAGTCCAAGGTTCAAGACCATTACGTCTGCGTTGAAGATTTCTAGCCTCAAAGTCTTTTCTCTGTTCTTCTGTAAGACCAGTAGGTTTAGCTTCTGAGCTTTCATCTGTCTGCACAGTTCTGGCAGGTGATGGTGTAATAATTTTAGCTTTCATTTCAGCAACAATTGCCGAATTAGCTTCATAGACTGTCTGAACTTCATCTTTTGTAGTGCAATTTTCAAAGCAACCATTAAAAGCATTTAATGTGAAAAATTCAGCATCAACGGCTTTTAGATGTTCAATGTAATTATCACGTTCTGCTTTTACATGAGCATCTTCAATGGCCTTTATTTGCTTTTTGAGTGCATCTACTTCTTCGTTTGCTTTTTGCAACGAATTTACATGTTCAGAAATAGTGTTTTTCATTTCACTGACAATCGCCGATTCTTCAATTACCGTGAATTTGTCTGGGAATATTTTTTTAATACTTTCAACTAGCGTATCTAATTCAGCAGCTTTATCAGAAAAAGATTGTGCAGTATCTTTAGCTTTCTGTTCAGCTTCCTGTAATTTAGTTTCGTATTCCTTTTTAACATCGGTCGTTGTCGATTCTACGATTTGCTTAAATAAATCCGGGCAATTCGTTTTAATTTCTTCGACGGTTTTAAACATTACGGAACTCCTTTTTTTTGATTCTACTTGCAATTTCATATACGCTTCGGTATCTAACACGGCGGGGTCGTCAACAAAATCTATAGAAGACAATTCCCAGTCATAAATGACATCATACTTGCCTTCATAACCTACAATTTCTTCTTCTCTTACTTCACCACTACCACGTGTGGAAACGCCTACTTTTGATTCGGAAATAATTGCTTTAAGTTCTTTTCCAACAGTAGTATCCACTAGTTTTGCTTTATAATAAGCATAGCCATCATCTTGAACATCGGTTATATCAAGCAATACAGCACCAGTATTTAAAAGGCTTGGGCCACTAAAAAATTCTGGGTGGTCAACCAACATTCTTATGCGTCTTTCTTGTACCATAGGACGCAATTTGGCGATTGCGGAATTTGATATTTCGCGTTTATAAACACGCCCATTCCGATTAGGCACATCGGCTTTCATAAAAGGGCCTGATATAATATAACTAGTCTGTTTATTAGCTTCATTAACAACAGACTCTATTTTACAATCCAACCATTCAATTTCATGTAAATCTTTTCGCATAATTAAACTCCTATTAAGCAGAATAGTATTTTTATTTTAACTTGTCAATGAAATAGTTTAATTATAGCATAGTACATTGGATATGGTATTTCATTTTCAACAGCGGTTGTATAATTAAACATTAAATCCTCAATTTGTTTATTTGTAAAGCCATGTGCACGGAGGGTTTTATAATCCATAATTATTTCTCTTTCAATAGTCTAAATAAAATGGTATCTGTTATATTTACAACAACAGCAACCCCATGTATATTTGTGATAGTTATATGGTTTCCATTTATTTCTTTTACTTTGCAATATTCCTGCTTATTTCCATTAAACCGACATATAACTTCACCGACTTCAAAATTAGAATCTTGTACATATTTAAATTTTTTATTAAACTTTTTAATTTCATTTATATAATTAGCAACTGGCAATGTTTTATTTATAGCAAGTTTATTTGTCTTGATATGGTCACTATATGCCCGTCTATATTCATTCGCAAGATTCTTTGATTCTTGTGTTTTTTCAATTTCATACTTACCTCTCCATAAGTAAAAACTATCAGAGATTGCAGACAATGTTTTAACGTCATTTTCAGTCGGTATTTCTCCATTGCCATTATATTTTTTCATGATGAAATTTATAAAAGAATCATCAACAGTCCCAGTAGTATATGTTAAATAGCACAAACAGTTTGAAAGACATGCGCTCTTTCCAGCTTTAGGAACGGTTGGTAGGGTGTTCTTTTGATATGGACTTTTAACCGCATATGTTAAACAATCAATACAGTGCTTATCTGTTTCGCCCAATTCCCAATTTATATAAACGTTTGAATCTAAATATGCAACCCGTCCATACATAAATACAGCATTTAAGCCATCTACATACATTTGTAAACGACGATTATATGGCATTTTGCCGCCATTATTTATTACATCATCTGCAAATTTTTCCAGAAATTTCATCTCTTGTGTAGTGTGATATACCAATGACCGTCTTTCGTCATCACCAAGAGTGGTTTCTGTACTCTGTGTGTATGTTTTCCCAGCAAGATATGCCGCTTGATATGCTGTATTTATTGTTGTTCTTTGTACTGATAAAAAATCAGATTTATTTATTTCACCATTAATAAGTTTGGATAAGTTATTTTTTAAGGTTCTTGCATATGCCTTCTTTGCTAATATAAAATTTTCAACCGCAGTTTTCTTAAAAGAAGGAGATGTAGGAGTAGTTCCTACATTTTTATTCTTCTTGAGCATGCGCTTTGAAAACTTTTCAATTATATAATCTAATAAAACCGACATTAGTTATAATCACCAGCTTGTAGTACGTTAATTAAATCAACAACACATTCAGCAAGAATAGGATTCGCCTTTATAATATCTTGCATCCGTTCCCATTCTTTAAACTGGTCATCATTAAGTTTTGCCCTAATTATATTAACCAGTTCTTCTTTTGTTGGTTTTGTTGCAATCGGTGTATCAGCAGGCTCTTCTTCATCGGGGGTATTTTGTGAGTTAAACCTGTTTGAATTGTAGAATAAATCATCTTCTTTTTGTGCATCAAGCCTGTCTTTAAGGGTTTCTGCTTCAATATCACTCATACCAAGAATCTTTGTGTATATGTAGAAATCATCAACACATCCAATATCAACTCTGAGTATTTTAGCAATTTCAGCTTTAAGCTTTTCAATCAGCATTTTTCTTTCTTCATCAATCGTCATACTAGACGGCCATTGTACGTGTAATTCGTCCAATGTTACATAAACACCTTCGATAGCAAGCATGTTCTTATACAGCTCTTTCAATGTGGGCGTAATACTAGATTGTATGCGTCGAATCCTTCTCAGGAAGACAATCATCTGATTATCAGATGTCGATTTAGAGTTGGTATCAACTTCTTTGCCTATTAAAATTTTAGGGGTTCCTGTCGAATATATTAACTTATCCTGGAAGTACATAATATCTTCAATGTTTTTTCCAATGGAACTGTTATTATTCAAAGCAACAACATTACCACCAGAACCAGCTCTAGTTGGAACCATAATATCTTCAATGACGGATAAAGGATTATAATTCCATGCCCATTTTCCAGTTCTTGAGTCAACATATTTACGTCTAGTTACACGTTTGCGATATTGGTCAAGAAATGCTAACGCATCTTCACCTTGTAAATCACCAACATCAACGATAATTGCATAGTTCTGATTTGCCCTAGAAAGACGTGAAATCATGACACCTTCTTCCATCAGCTTAACCTGTCTATAAAGCAGTCTGGATTTTTCAAGCATCGGTAAGCCTTTTCCATAACGGCAATATCTACCTCTATCTGTGTTAAGTGAAAGATGGAATACTTCTTCTGCCTTAAACTCGGCAACCTTTTTTCCACAAATATGTTGAACTATTCTTGGGTCATGATTAGGGAACCCATCTATCATTACAGGCACAAGTGTTTTAATAGGAATATTTCTAAATCCTAAAACACGATTGCGGTCTTTATTAGTTACAATTTCTTCGGCATTATCGCCATACTTTAACATGCTTCTAATCATAGGGAAAAGTTGCTGTTGTACTGATATGCGTGATTCTATTTCGTCTATTTTATTTTGTGCTTTTACGTTGGTAGATGTGATATTTACTGTTTTGTTTTTATTATTTTCATTTGGATATACGATATAATCTGCATTTACGTCTAATGCGGTGGATATTTCTGGTACTTCTAAATCCATCAATTCGACTTCTACATAACGGTTAATATCCGTATCATCGACTTTAAGTGCGTCTTTGACACGACCAGACCAATAATCGCCAATTAAGGTTTCACCAAAAGAATCTTCATCGGGATGAATATTAGAATTAGCAGGAGTTTCTTTTTTAACTTTTATATCAGATCGTTCAGCCTTTTCATAACCCAAATATTTAAAAACATTATCAACAAATTTTAACATATTTTATAAATCCTTAAACCAACATATTAGACAAATAGACAATAATTATATTAGCCTATTAACAAAAATTTGTCAAATCTTTGGTTAAGATTTAATAACTTCCGAGTATGCCCATTTCAAGAACGCATCCTTTTCCGAATCACCAGTATTGTAATCGCTATATTCGGAGTCATCAACTTTATTAACTTGTTGTATCATCAAATCATCTGTTGTGTAAATCGGGTTAATGTGCATGTTATAAACCAATGATGCAACTGCATCTGCCAAGTCTTTTGAACTGTACGGAGGGTGATCTATTTTACCATTTTTACTATAATCTCGCTCAAGGTCATTCAGTTCAATTTCTAATTTAGGATGATATACACATCGAATTCTACCATCATACATCGCAGTTCTGAATGTTTCATATGGCTCTGGTGTTCTATCCATCGAAATATATTCCGCTTTAATCCCATTTCGTTTGAGTTGCTGTTCCATATCTTTCGATTGGAATCCATCTGCCGATGCTCTACGTATCTTATAACCACGCTTAATTGATTGATAAATAAGATTCCTAACTCTTGCGATTTCAACTTCACCATATTCTTTTTCAGGTCTTATTTCAAGTACAAGTTCTACTATACAGATTGGCAACCGTTCTTCATATGTTTCCAATTGCTGGGTTTCATTGTTAAAGAATTCACGTTTCATCTTTTTATAGCCGTCAATATACCCCATGCAGTTATGAACTATAATTCCATTGGCTATATATGAATGTGTCGATTCAACCTCTATGTCATAGACATGCTTAACCCCCGAATTTACCTTTTTATGGATTGGATAGAATACCATGTCATTGTGCTTAAATGCATATGATGTGTCGCGCTTATTGGTAGATTTCATACCAATCCATTTAAAGTAATCGTCGCCGGTTAGCAAAATCTTATGAACTTCATGGGTACTTAATTTATCAAAACATTTATTGTGAAAAGGCTTAAACCCTAATTTTGTAAGCATGATGTAAATTTGGTTAGCAAGGTTAGGAGAAACCGTTGTCCATTTTAATTGATGTGTAGTTGATGATATATGACCATCGCCATCCAGAAGCCCCATCAAAATCCAATGAATTTGTTCATCTGTCAGTTTATGGAAAAATGAAGAATTTATATGCTTATTATGAGCACCGTCTGTAACGAATGGCATAAATACATCAAGGCAGTGTGATTTTACAGTCTGGCTTCCGTTTGTCTTGCTTTGATATACCCATGCGTGTCTATTAAATTCTTTTTTCAAAATACGTATTATTTCATTTGCATATAATGCTTCGTTTTTATTAAGACTCCAACATACCTTGTTTTCTTTTTTTACAGTTGAACCTTCTGCCAAGTATATCCCATATAGCCAACAAAAATCACGATTCCAATTTAGTTCTTGTGAAAACTTATGCTTCACATTGGCAACAAAATCCCCTTCTTCTATATCCTTCAGACAAACCCATGTTGGGGTATAATCCATTTTCTTAGCAAATCTTGCATATTTTTTATTTTCTGGAAAAACCACACGATCCCATTTTGTTATATTTTTCCGTTTAATACATAGAACTTTATGATCTTCTGTTCCTGTTAATTCAACTCCAGAATAAGTTATTGTAACCGTGTCTTTATATCCATTATCGAACTTGTTTATAACTCTTTTTGATTCTCCAAACATATCAATTACATGATCGCCGATGACAATATCCTTTATTTTTTTTACACAACCACCCTTAATAGTTATTTCAGTATCTTCGTTTAAACAATAACCGAAGCTATCTTTTCGCAAGCCTATATCCTGTGCAATATATCTGGATTTGCCTGGGTCTACTGGTTTATTCATGAGATATTCGACTGACACAAACTCTGGTTTTGGGGATAGCGTTGCAACATCGACTGAAAATACTCTAGGCAAGGTATCATCAAACATATTAACAATTTTATCTTTATTACCTATAAATGGCTGAATTGCATGAATACCATAACCAGCAATATCTCTTATTGAGTTTTCAATATCGGCTTCAAATTTATCATAGAAGTCCATCGGGACGTTAATTACTTTACCGACGGGTTTATCATGCTTAGTTAAAATCCGACTACGCCTATTAAGGTCACCAATTTCGACTTGAAATTCTTCTTTTGAATATGCCGACCGATTAACCGTCCATTGGTTATAATCCATGACATAAACAGTTTTTTTTCCAGTTTTCTGTTCTATTTCTTCGGATTTTGTAATATGTTCAGATGTAAAATCATTCGGATAAACCCTGGAAGAGCCTAAATATAAAATCCCAGGCGTTTTCCCATGTTTCATAAAACGAGAATCAAGTCTACGTCTTAAACTTCTATATAACGTTCTTGCCGCATCAAATACCCCATTACCACTCTCTGATTTTTTAGAGTTTTTAATCTTTCTGAAAAAGTTTACTTCGTCCATACCACCTGAAAATAGATTCAACCCTATGTTTGCTGAATGTGAACTAGACGCTGGAAACAATTCTATTTTATTTGGGAATATCAGTGAATCGGCTTGTTTCTTTTTGTTATACATAAAATTATCACAAAAATATTGGCATCTATTTATCATACCTTTAACCGTGTCAAATATGTTCTTTTTCCCTTGTCTTTCTGTAATAGATATGATAATTATGCCAATCGGCGAATCGGGTGCTAAATTATAAAATCGTTGTGGACTTTTTAAACAGCTTAATAGATAGAGTTGCCATAATAGGCCAATTTCTATCATAAATGATTTACCCCAGCCGATAGACCCTGTTAAAATGACTTCCTGTATTGTTGAGTCGGGGGAATGAATTTTTATAAAATCTTCACGCAACGCGGGGTACATGCTTTCCGCAATACCAATCCCAGTTTTAGGGTTAATCCCGCAGTAATAAGGGTCATTAAGAAACGTTTCTGGTGATACTACTGGCCATTTATAAGGGTCGGCATCTTCAATAATTTCGCTAAATGTTTCTTTAAAAACCTCAATAACAATATCTTCCTGGCCTTCATATTGCTGTAATATGTCTGTCACGAATTGTTCATCGACTTTATCTAACAGTATTTCTTTAATACGCTCTAAATCTTTGTTTGCCATAATGTAATTATACTCGAAACTATCATATATTTTAAAGTATACTCTAACTTATCAGATAAAGTCAATTATTTTTTTAACGCATGTGAAACTTGTATTTTTTATGAAGATGTATATCTTCGTAAAAAATAATTATGAATTTTTAAAAATTCGATAGGGAATAAAAAAAAGTCGCCATGGCACATTTCCATTAGCATTTACATTTCCATTAGCATTTACATTTCCATTAGCATTTCCATTAGCATTTACATTTCCATTAGCATTTACATTAGCATTTACATTTACATTGGGTTTCATACCCTTTATTGACCCTTTTGATTTTAAAAGGTACCCTTTTGATTTTAAAAGGTACCCTTTTGAGGGTTTTTTAGCCTATTTTTAGCCTATTTTTTAGCTAAAAGGCACCCTTTTGATTTTAAAAGGTACCCTTTTGATTTTAAAAGGCACCCTTTTGATTTTAAAAGGGTCAATAAAGGGTGCCTTTTAGGTTTTTTAAAAAAATGGCTCAACTTTTTTAAGACATTTGAAAATTTATATAAAAAACCCCCCAAAACCCCCCTTTTTATTTTAAAAGGTACCCTTTTTATTTTAAAAGGTACCCTTTTTATTTTAAAAGGTACCCTTTTTATTTTAAAAGGGTCAATAAAGGGTGCCTTTTAGGTTTCTAAAACTGCATAAATATTTAAAATAATTATTTTAAAATACTTGAATTTTTTGAAGTTTTGT
>MWBK01000217.1 GCA_002069025.1 Bacteroidetes bacterium ADurb.Bin302
AATTCGAGTATTTCACCTACATAAAATAATAAAGGAGATGCAAATTAAACCGCATCTCCTTTATTTATTGTGATTAAATTAATATTAATTGTTTTCAGGACGCAATTTACGTACAACTGCACCGGCTTGCCACATTTCGCTTTCGCGTAGGGCTTTCAATTCTTTTTCTAAACCGGCACGATAGTCTGGTTTTGAATTAGAATCAATTGAAATTTGAGCTTCGTTACCGCTTTTTACGCTGGCATATAATTTTTGCATAACAGGTTTAATTGCATCGTGGAAAGGTCCCATCCAGTCCAATGCACCGCGTTGTGCTGTTGTAGAGCAGTTAGCATACATCCAATCCATACCGTTTTCAGCAAACAAAGGCATCAATGACTGAGTTAACTCTTCAACTGTTTCGTTGAATGCTTCTGATGGTTCGTGTCCGTTTTCACGCAATGTTTCGTATTGTGCTAAAAGCAAACCTTGTATAGCACCCATCAAAGAACCGCGTTCGCCTGTAAGGTCTGATGTAGCTTCGCGTAAGAATGTTGTTTCGAACAAATAGCCGGAACCAACACCTACACCTAGAGCAACAACAGTATCAAAAGCATGACCTGTAGCATCTTGCCAAATAGCATAAGATGAGTTTAAACCACGGCCTTGTAAGAACATACGACGAAGTGATGTTCCTGAACCTTTAGGAGCAACCATGATAACATCAACGTCTTTTGGAGGAACAATGCCTGTACGATCATTCCATGTAATTCCAAATCCGTGAGAGAAATATAATGTTTTTCCTGCTGTAAGATTTCTTTTTACAACCGGCCATAATTCGATTTGAGCTGCATCAGACAATAAATATTGTATGATAGTACCACGTTGACAAGCTTCCTCAATTTCAAATAAAGTTTCACCAGGAACCCATCCGTCAGCAACTGCTTTATCCCATGTTTTACCTTTACGTTGACCAACTATAACGTTAAAACCATTGTCGCGTAAGTTTAATGATTGACCAGGACCTTGTACGCCATAACCAATAATTGCGATGGTTTCGTTTTTCAATACTTCACGTGCTTTCTCTAAAGGAAACTCTTCACGGGTAACAACATTCTCGATTACCCCGCCAAAATTCATTTGTGCCATAATTATTATGAATTAAATATTTAAAGTTTAAACTGTCTAAAACTTACAATTGAGCTGCAAAGGTACGTTTTTTTTATTAAAAGTAAACTTTTTTGTTGTATTCTATGTTTAAATATTACAATCTCCATCTTATTGCTGCTCTACATACTGAAAAATTATCATTGTCGGTTAAATTAAACAATGATTGATTTTCGTTTTCGGAACGAACAATTTTAATATTTTGCCCATACAGAGCCTCGTGCATATAGTTTATGTCAAATTGCGTGATACTTCTATTTTTGAGAGTATCAGGCGAATAGGAGTCTAGCATCCATTCTGCATATTTCATACTGTTGGTATGCTGATTAAAATCAATATCACTGAATCTTACACGATGCTCAGATATTAACTCTCCACTGATTGCAGATATGCCTATGGGGTCTTCAACTCCGCGTGATTCTTCGGTTGCGTATTGTTGCCATTCCGGTTTGTTTCTCAAATCAAAAGGACGTCTCGTTTTTAAATCTATTACAGCCCATTGCGATGATGCTTTACATATTTCTTCTCTCTTACTGTTATAAATCTTGAAATTTCGGATAGTAAATACTCTGCCGTAATTTTTTATCCAAGTTTCGATTTTTATAACATCATACATTTTAGGAAGTTTATCAATGCTTATAGATAAACGCGAAACAACCCAAGTAAGACCTTCTTTTAACAAGAAATTCATACCAAAATTGTGCTTTTCGGCAGCATCACCGGCTGTATTCAAAATTGCAGAACCAAGTGCAGTCAAAGACATATATCCGGAACAATCAACCTCTTGCGGGCCAATGTGATGAATAAATGTCTGAGTTAATTCATCTTTGTTCACTGCAATTATTTGTTTTTCATTTTTGAATCTATACCGGCAAGCATGTCACTCAAGCGTTCTACACGTCCACGTGTAATTGCTACACGTCCTGAACGTATAAATTGTAAGACTCCTATGGCTTTTTGTAATTCGTCAAACATCTCTTGAGTCTCTTGGTACAAACCGGTTTTTTCAATAACCACACAATTTTCAAGAATTTCTAGTACACGAGCGTTGTATTTGCGTATTAAATATTCGATGCCACCCATAGCCAAAACCTTGTCTGTAGCTAATTTGAATAAAGCTATTTCTTGATATATCAACTCATCATCGGTATTATAATAAGCTTTTAATATATCAACACGCTTATCTATTTGTTTTACTACCTTTTTTATACTATCTAAGTCGGTAACTACAGTTATGGTAAACTTATGGATACCTTTAATGGCAGATGGAGATACTGATAATGTTTCAATATTTATTTGCCTACGAGTAAATACAATGGTAATTTGATTTAAAAGACCCGGTGTATTTTCAGAAAAAACGGTTACGGTATATAATTTATTTTCCATGATTTAGTTCTCCTCTCCTAATAAAATGTCAGTAACAGAACCACCTGCCGGTGTCATAGGATATACAAGACCGGCTTCTTCAACATTAACTATCAACAAAAATGCTTTGTCATCGGCAATCATTTCGGCAATTGCATTATCTAATTCATCACGCTTCGAAACGCATTTGCTTTTGATTCTGTATGCACTAGCAATAGCTTGAAAATCAGGATTAATCATAGGCGTATATGAGTAACGTTTGTGGAAGAATAATTCTTGCCATTGACGTACCATACCTAAGTAATTGTTATTCAGAATTATGATTTTAACACCTAAATTTTCTTGCATTATAGTGCCAAGTTCTTGTAGGGTCATTTGAAAACCACCATCGCCACAGAACAAGCATACAGTGCGATCGGGTGCAGCTATTTTTGCTCCTATTGCTGCAGGTATACCAAATCCCATGGTACCCAAACCACCTGATGTTACTACGCTGCGTTTTTTGCTAAACTGAAAATATCTAATGGCAACCATTTGATTCTGTCCTACATCGGTTACCAATATGGCTTCTCTATTTGTTGCATCAGATATTTTTCTAACAACTTCAGCCATTTTGATTGGACTATCGCTGCTTGGATTAAGGTCATTTTTTATTACAGAGTTCAATTCTTGCTTGTAATAAGCATCGAATGATGCAATCCATTCTGTATGTTTTGCTTCTTTAATAAGTTCTGTTACAGCAGGTATCGTTGCTTTTACATCACCAATTACAGCGAGGTCTGTTTTTACATTCTTATCTATTTCGGAAGGGTCTATATCAAAATGAATGATTCTAGCTTGTTTGGCATAGGTGTTTAGATTTCCGGTGATGCGGTCGTCAAAACGCATACCTATTGCTATTAAAACATCACATTCGTTAGTTTTTAAATTAGGACCCATATTGCCATGCATACCAAGCATACCTTTGTTTAAATGATAATCTGTTGGCATAGCAGATTCGCCAAGTAGTGTCCATGCTGCAGGTATATCGGCTTTGTCAAGCATCTGCATTAATTCGTCTTCTGCTTGTCCTATAGTAACACCATGTCCGATGAGGGCAAATGGTTTTTTTGCATTATTTATTAAATCCGCAGCAGCCTTTATTTTTTCAGGATTCATTTCAGGTACAGGAATATAGCTTCGTATGAAATTGCATACTTCAGGTTTGTAATCAACTTGTGAAAATTGTGCATTTTTTGTAAAATCGAGTACAACAGGACCCGGGCGTCCGCTTTTAGCGATATAAAATGCTCTTGCAACAGCCCATGCAATTTCTTTTGGGTCACGTATTTGATAACTCCATTTTGTTATTGGTTGTGTGATACCCACTAAGTCAGTTTCCTGAAAAGCATCAGTTCCTAATATGCCTGCCGGAACTTGACCTGCGATTACTACTAAAGGAGTACTATCCATTTGTGCATCAGCAATACCTGTAATTGCATTCGTAGCACCCGGACCCGATGTTATTATAACAACACCCGGTCTTCCACTTACACGAGCATATCCTTGTGCTGCATGTGTTGCTCCTTGTTCGTGACGCACTAAAATATGTCTTAGTTTGTCCTTGTAATCGTACAAAGCATCAAATACCGGAATTATTTGTCCACCGGGATACCCGAAAATAGTATCCGTCCCTTCGTTTAAAAGTGCTTCCATTAGGGCATAAGCACCTGTCATTGTATTTGCCATATCTATCTATGTGTAAATAATAATTTCTTTTTAAGAACAAAATTCCATACAAACACGATAACTGTTGTAATTAACTTTGATAGCATGTAATATATGGAACACAAGCTTGTAAAAACCCACATTAGTCCTATATTTAGAAGAATTCCGCTTAGTCCTATTAATAGGAAAACTGAAAACTCAACAATCTTATTTTCTGTTCTGTGTTCATCAAATATCCAATAAATACTTAGTATGTATGTAATTACCAATCCTACCGAAAACCCGCAGGCGCTTGATACTAAGTAATGAAACCCGACATATTCTGTCAAAACATATAAGGTTACATAATCAAAAGCAAACGCCAATCCGCCTGAGCATATATATCTGCATATTTGCACCAAGGTGCTATGAGCAGGCTGTTTGCCAATTATTTCTTTTATAAGCATTATCAGTTTCATGCAAATAATTTAGAATGCATAAGTTTCCATTTGCATAGTCTGTATATAATTGACACTCTGATAACTCCAAGCCCATAAATTGTACTACGCTTTAAATTAATTGATGATGCATCGTCAAAATATTTGGTAGGACAGGTTATTTCTCCTATTTCGTAACCCTTCATAAATATTTGTGCCAACATCTCGTTGTCAAAAATAAAATCATCAGAATCGACATTGTAATTTATATCTCTTAGCACTTGTGCCGAAAATGCTCTATACCCTGAATGGTATTCTGATAATTTTTGATGTAACAATATATTTTCAAATAATGTCAGAAATCTGTTCGAAATATATTTAATAATAGGCATACCTCCTTTTAATGCGCCCATACCTAAAATGCGTGATGCCATAACAACAGGATACAAATCATTGGCAATCATGTATGACATTGACTGTATTAACTTTGGAGTATATTGGTAATCAGGATGTAACATAATAACTATATCGGCTCCTAATTCCAATGCTCTATTGTAACAGGTTTTCTGATTGCCTCCATAACCTTTGTTCTTTTCGTGGCTAAGTACTTCTTTTATACCTAGTTCCTTGGCTTTGGCAATGGTATTATCTTTACTGCAATCGTCAGTTAAAATAACTTCGTCAACAATGTCGAAAGGAATTTCTTTATATGTTTGCTCCAATGTTTTTTCAGCATTGTAAGCAGGCATTACAACTACGATTTTTTTTCCGTTTAGCATTTCAATCAATTTGTAGTTTGCGTACATAAAAAGCAAACCCGTTCTTTTTATTTATCAGTTTTGCGTCTTTAACTTCTGATTCGAAGATGCTTATTTCTGATGAAATATCTTTAAGTACAAAATAACAATCTTTGTCTAACTGCCCATGCATCAAATATGATGCATCTGCATTTTTGTTTTTTATTTGTCTGTCAGAATAAAAGTACTGTGCGTAACTTTTAAAATACGGCAAATATATATAGCAATCTTCAGCCTTTTTACTTTCATAAAACTCAATGGCAGCAGCCTGAGAGTATTTCTCAACTTGGGGAACTATAAATACCAATGCCGAATATATGAATATTATGCATGATGCACACATAATGCAAAGATTCTTATAGCTAAGTATTTTATTTGATTTAATGCACATCCACACTACGCCTATTATCAAAATAATACTGAAAGCAAATTCAAATCCGTACCAAGTAGCACTTGCTTGCATGTTTCCTATAGCAAACTCATCTAATATGTATGGGTATAATAAATGCTTAAAATTATCGAATTGTGTTACTAAAGCAACTGCAAGACCAAGCAAGCAGGCTATTATTATTAGTAAAATCTTTACATACTTTGGCATCACCATTTTCCCATTTATGTATCTTTCACATGCAAATGCTGCGATAAATGTTAGTGGGAAATAGCACATTGACGAGTAGTGTATTATTTTTGTTCTGACTATTGAGAATAAAATTAAAACTACCCAAAACAGAATCATCATCCATTTGTAAAAACGCTTAAATGATGCATCTTTTTCTGTCTTTGTTATCTTATAGTTGAATGCCGGCAATGACAATATTGATGCAGGAAATACTCCTATAAGAAGAATTACGAAATGGTATAAAGGGAATCCTCCATGTCCTGCGTCTTTTGTTTCAAATAATCGTATTTGGTAAATAATAAAATCTTGTATTATTGAAAAATTGCCGTCAATTATTTGTAAGATAAACCAGAACCCTCCGGTTAATCCCAGAATAATTAAAAACAATATAGCTTGATGCCATTTAAAATTTAATTTAAAATTATTGGTAATAAGATATACGCCAAAAGTTAAACAGAATATCAATAATCCGACAGGTCCTTTAGTCAATATTGCTAAGCCTAAAAAAAAGGCTGATGCAACAAGCTTGATATTAATGTTTTTACTATTACCGGGGTCTGTGAAAACTATAAAATAATATGTTCCGAGAAATATAAAAAGATTAAACCACGGGTCGATAATTCCACTTTTAAAATACATAAAAGGTAATAGTGAACATGCGTATAACATGGTCCACAATAGTCCGAAGCGTCTATCTCTTATTTTACTGCCTATATTATATAATACAAGCAATGTTATGATGCCGCATATTGCATCAGGTATACGAGCAGCAAATTCATTAATTCCGAATAGTTTCATTGAGACTACTTGCATCCAAATAAATAAGGGAGGTTTTTCCCAGAATTGTTCAAAATTTATTTGTACTGTAAGGTAATTGCCGCTTGTAATCATTTCGCGAGCAGACTCGGCAAAATTGATTTCATCCCAATCGAATAGATGAACTGAACCTATTCCTGGGATGAAAAACAATGCTGCTGCAATAGCAATCCCTATTTGAATCAATATGTTTTCTGTCTTTGCGCTCATAAATAGCTAATCAATTAAGCGAACAGCTCCTTTGTCAGCAGAACTAACTAAAGATGCGTATGCTTTCAAAGATTTTGATATTTCGCGATTTCTTCCTTTAGGTTTAAAGGCATCTTTACCGCGTGCTTCTTCTTCTTTTCTGCGTGCGGCTAATTCTGCATCACTCAATTTTACATTA
>MWBK01000218.1 GCA_002069025.1 Bacteroidetes bacterium ADurb.Bin302
TGACTGCAAATGCAGTTTCTGTTGATAAAGCAATAACCCTCCCTTGGCATTGTATGTGTTTATGTGATGAAGGGAATGAATTTAAATTAGTCGATAGTGATATATTATCAGTTCAAGGTAGAATATCTTCTCATTATCCGATGGACCAGATGGTATTTTTCAGCATGAGTATACAAGAAAACGCAGAAATCAAAGATGACTTTGGCAAAAATAAAGAGATTGTTAATCAAATATCCGAGAATCCTGCTGAGTTGTTTGGCGATACCTTGGTATTTCATGGTGATTATTATGCCGATGTAACGATTGTATACGGCAAAGGGCTGGTGTCGTTTAAAGATTTGAAAACAGGTAAGACATGGCGATTGGTGGAATAATCTATTTTGTTACACTTGTTATTATATTTGTAACTTCGCAGTAATAAAAAACCATATGTTAAGTAAAAATAGAATTAAATATATCAAATCTTTATCGATTAAAAAGAACAGATACGAAGAAAGATGTTTTGTTGCTGAGGGAAGTAAAACAGTGGAGGATCTCTTGTCTTCGTTTGTTTGTCGGGCAATGTATGGAACGGAAAGCTATATCGGAGTTCGTCCAGATTGTTTTGAGCTTGTAACACAGGCAGAATTAAAATCTATAAGTAATTTGGAAACACCTCAAGATGTTTTAGCTCTGTTTGAAATGCCTGAAAATATATGTGATTCGATGGATGTTTCAGGCAAGTTGAGTTTGGCATTAGAAAACATACAAGATGCCGGTAACTTGGGCACCATAATTAGAGTGGCAGATTGGTTCGGTATAGAGAATATTATGTGTTCTATAGGGACTGTTGATGTGTATAATTGCAAAACGGTACAAGCAACTATGGGTGCTTTGGCACGTGTAAATGTTTACTATTGTGACTTAAAAACCTGTCTTATGAAGTTGTCTTCTGAGATGCCAATATATGCAACATCTTTAGATGGAGCGGATATATATGCAGCCGAATTGTCAAAAAACGGAGTTGTTGTTATGGGAAACGAAGGAAATGGAATATCTTACGAATTAAAACAAATATGTAATTCAAAATTACTGATTCCAAATTATCCGAAAGGTAGGAAAACTTCAGAATCTCTCAACGTAGGAATTGCAACAGCTGTCATTTGCGCCGAATTCCGCAGGCCTAGATAATTTGTTATAATTCCAATTCCGAAATCCATTAATTTGTTGGATAGAATCTAAATTTTGCCAGATACTTTTCGGACGCTCTTTACTATAGTATCTTGACAAAATAAGTTGTTTTTCTGCTTCCAGATTATTGATGACTATATTATATAGTTCTTTATACTCTTTGTTGTTAATGCTGTACCAAGCAATACAACTATCAAATTGTTCAGGGCTGAGTCCGTAATTGTCTAGTATTTCTTTGTAGTAATTATTTAATTTTCGCCTGTCTTGAATGTAATTGTATCTTGTAAGAGCCTCAGTTATATGAATTTCAGTCAGTAGTGAGGCCATTTTATCTTGCTCAGGCATAAAATCGGGTTTATTGACATCTTGTTTGCAAGAACTTAATCCAAGTGCAAGCATAACTATTATAATACTTATGCATGATTTCATTTGAAAATTCTACGTTCGAATATTAGTAGTAATGCAACTCCTATACAGATGGCCGAGTCCGCAATATTAAAAACAGGTGAAAAGAAAATAAAACTTTCGCCTCCGAAGTATGGTATCCATGACCAAAATCTGCCTTCAATTAATGGAAAGTACAGCATATCAACTACTTTGCCGTAGAAAATAGGGGCATAGCCATAAATTTGTCCATAAAAAATGCAGTCAATTATATTACCAAAAGCTCCTGCAAAAATTAAAGCTAAACAAGATAATAATAATAAACTTTCATTTTTCTTGATACAGTGAATTAAATACCATAATAATAATCCGGAAGCTACTATTCTAAATAAAGTCAAGTATTTCTTATCAAAAAAGGACATACCAAAAGCCATTCCTTCGTTCTCTAAGAAGTGTATGCGAAACCATGAGAAAATATATAACTCTTCTCCTAAATATAAATTTGCTTTAACCAGATATTTAGAAACTTGGTCTATGAGTAAAACAATAAATATAATAAAGGCACTAAAAAGTGCCTTTTTTGTCTGATTGCTCATTTATTTCTTTTCTGTTTTAGCTTCAATACTTAAAGTAGCATGAGGAACAGCACGAAGCCTTTCTTTAGGAATTAATTTTCCGGTTTCACGGCATATTCCGTATGTTTTGTTTTCAATGCGTACCAAAGCAGCTTGCAAATGTTGTATAAATTTCATTTGTCTTTGAGCAAGTCTTCCTGCTTCTTCTTTTGTCATGGTCGTAGCACCTTCTTCCAATACCTTGAATGTGGGTGATGTATCAGAAGTGTCATTGCCATCCAAATTATTTAGAGCATTGCGCAATTGTTCATAATCAACGTAGGCTTGTTGAAGCTTGTCATTAATGATAACGCGGAATTCTTCTAGTTCAGCGTCTGAATATCTTGTTTTTTCTGCCATAATATTAGTTTTTAGTTATTATTTTTGCGAATATAAAGCTATTATTTTAAAAAACCTAAAATTACATTGCCTTTTTTATATCCAATATGATTTTATTGTCATCCATCTCTATTGCCTGACCATTGGGCAACTCAGAAACAATTTCAATAGAAGTAGCCAATACTTGTGATGCAATATAAGATTTGTGTTTTTCGATTGCCGAATCAAAATTTTTATCAGATTGGATTTTGATTTTTATCTTATCTGTGATCTCTAATCCGGTACTTTTACGCAAGTTTTGTATTCTGTTAATTGCTTCACGAGCAATACCTTCACTTATTAAATCATCAGTAAGTGTAATATCAAGTGCAATAGTTAATTTGCCCTCATTTGCGACTAACCATCCGGGTATGTCTTCTGATATAATTTCCACGTCATCTGTAAGTATACAGATTAGTGCATCATTGATAGTATATTCAAACTGACCTTCATCCTCAAATTTGGTAATATCTGTTTGAGACATATTTTGCAATAGTTGTGCTACTTGCTTCATGTCTTTACCACACTTAGGTCCTAACTTTTTAAAATCAGGCTTAATGCGTTTTACCAAGATACCTGCAGAATTATCAACCAACTTGATTTCTTTTACATTTACCTCTGCTTTTATTAGATTTTCAACAGCTTTTAGGTTTGTTTCTAATTCGGCATTAGTTGAAGGAATCATTATATGACTCAGTGGCTGACGTACCTTGATATTTGCTTTCTTACGTAGTGCTAATACCAAGGATGTTATGCGTTGTGCAACGTCCATCTGACTCTCCAATTTACTATCTATTAAAGAAGCATCGTATGTTGGGAAGTCTGCTAAGTGAACTGATTCTTTAGTGTTCTTATGAGTTGCGGCATTTAAGTCAAGGAATATTCTGTCTGCATAGAATGGCGCAATAGGAGCCATTAAACGAGCAACGGTTTCTATACAGGTGTATAAAGTTTGATATGCGGATAGTTTATCCTTATCCATAGAACCTGCCCAATAGCGTTTTCTGTTTAATCTGACATACCAGTTACTTAGGTTTTCTGTAACAAAATCAGATATTG
Source organism: Bacteroidetes bacterium ADurb.Bin302 (assembly GCA_002069025.1). The sequence goes on from MWBK01000218.1 coordinate 3,606, forward strand.
CGCGTCCGGCGCGAGTAGGTTCATAATCGGCCAAACTTTCGTCTACTTCTTTAATTAAGCTATTAAGTAAGGAAATTATCCAACGATCTATTTCAGGTCTTTCAGATACAGGAACATCTTTTTCGCTATAGGTAAAATTGTCAACATTTGCATATAAAGCAAAGAACGAATAGGTATTGTATAGGGTTCCAAAGAATTTCCTGGAGACTTCTTCAACGCCATCAGTATCAAATTTAAGATTATCCCATGGTGATGCATTGGTCATCATATACCAACGTAGAGGATCTGAACCATATTTATCAATAGTAAAAAATGGATCAACGGCATTTCCAAGTCTTTTTGACATTTTGTTGCCATTTTTGTCAAGTACTAAACCACTGGAAATTACATTTTTGAATGCAACAGAATGTTTTACCATTGTAGATATTGCATGTAAGGTAAAGAACCATCCACGAGTTTGATCTACACCTTCATTGATAAAATCTGCCGGGAATCTGGTTCCGTTGTCTATCAAATCTTTGTTTTCAAATGGGTAGTGCAATTGTGCATAAGGCATTGAACCCGAATCAAACCATACGTCAATTAAATCAAGTTCTCTTTTCATAGCTTTACCTGATGCTGATACAAGAATGATGTTATCTACGTAAGGACGATGTAGGTCTATGTTTTTGCAGTCGTAATTTTCTTTTGAGAAATCGCCAACTTTGAAATTTTTATAAGGATTTTCAGTCATAAAACCAGCCTTAACTGATTTTTCTATTTCTGAAATTAGTTCAGCTATACTTCCTATGCAAATTTCTTCTTTACCGTCTTCTGTTCTCCATATGGGGAGTGGAGTTCCCCAATAACGGCTGCGTGATAAGTTCCAGTCTTGTAAATTTTCCAACCATTTGCCGAAACGTCCTGATCCTGTTGATTGAGGCTTCCATTTTATAGTCTCGTTCAATTTAAACATTTCGTCTTTGCGTGCAGTTGATTTGATAAACCAGCTATCTAGTGGATAATACAATACAGGCATATCTGTTCGCCAGCAATGAGGGTAGTTGTGGACATGTTTTTCAATCTTAAATGCCAATCCTTGTTGCTTTAACATCATGCAGATTGAAATGTCCAATGTTTCGTCTTTATCTGTTAAAGAGGAGTCGTATGCATTTTTTACATAACGTCCTGCAAATTGTTTGTAATCTTCAATATTAACACGATCTTTTAAATATGTTAAATCGATGTCTTCTATTCTATAAAACCTGCCCTGTAAGTCTACTAATGGACGTTGATTACCTAATTTGTCGATAAGAAGCATAGCCGGAATGCCTGCCATTTTTGCAACTCTTGCATCATCAGAACCGAATGTTGGCGCAATATGTACAATACCTGTACCATCTTCTGTGGTCACATAGTCTCCGGCAATAACTCTAAATGCACCTTCGTCAGCTTTAAAAAATGGAATGAGTTGTTCATATTCCATACCAACTAAAGTTGAACCTTTAAATGTCTCTGAAGGTTTTTCTTGACCCTTAAAATAACTGTCAAATAAGTCTGCTGCAAGTATAAGCTCTACATCTTCTTTTGTATAAGGGTTTTGTGTGGCGTATCTCACATAATCTATGTTTGGACCTACGCAAAGTGCCGTATTTGAAGTTAATGTCCATGGTGTTGTTGTCCATGCTAAGAAATAAAGATTCTTTTCGCCTTTAACTTTAAATTGTGCGGTAACAGTAGTATCTTTTACGTCTTTGTAGCACCCGGGTTGATTAAGTTCGTGTGAACTTAATCCGCTACCGGCTGCAGGAGAGTATGGCTGAATAGTGTATCCTTTGTATAGAAGCCCTTGCTTATATAATTGTTGTAATAACCACCAAATACTCTCTATGTAGCTATTTTCGTAAGTGATATATGGATTATTTGTGTCAACCCAATATCCCATTTTATGAGTTAAACTTTCCCATTCTTTGGTATATTTCATTACGTCTTTGCGACATATTGAATTATATTCTTCTACAGAAATCGTTTTGCCTATATCTTCTTTTGTAATTCCAAGAGATTTTTCAACGCCTAGTTCAACAGGAAGTCCGTGTGTATCCCATCCTGCTTTACGTTCTACCATGAAACCCTTCATGGTCTTGTATCTTAAAAACAAGTCTTTAATGGTACGTGCCATTACGTGATGAATGCCAGGCATACCATTAGCTGATGGCGGTCCTTCATAGAACACAAATGAAGGATGACCCTTGCGTGTGTCGATACTTTTTTGAAAGATATTGTTCTTGTCCCACTGCTCCAAAATCTCTTTGTTGATTTCAGACAGTTTAATACCTTGATATTCGGCAAAATGCTTATTCATACTACACTTTTTATATAAAACGTGCAAAGATACAAAAAAGCAAGTAATAAAAAAAGATGGTGTTTACCTAAAACTATGTTAGTTTAAGTCGCTTTTTAACGCAGTCTTTCCATTGAGTGTACAAGAGCTTCGTCTTTGCCTATTTCTCTTATAGCAAGGTAGCTAAGTATAATGTTAATTGGAAGAATAACAATTGGCCAAGAAATTTTAATTGATGCATCTGCATTATTGTTTTTGTACAATAAGTAAATACATAAAACGATTAGCAATAGTTGGAATACCATTAATATGATATTGAAACTTGTAAAGCGTATTTGTAGTATGCGCTTCTTATATATAAAAATTGTTATCAGCGAAATTAGTGGAATAAGTATACATAATACTGAGTATGGCATAAAACTACCAAATCCAACTGTATGTTCGGCTACATGGGCAACAGGAAAAAAACACATCAACGTTCCGAGTACAAATGCTATGAATAAATAT
>MWBK01000219.1 GCA_002069025.1 Bacteroidetes bacterium ADurb.Bin302
TTTTATGCACAAAAACTCATCACGAAAAATAAAAAAATACATCAACGATACATCGTTAATGTACTAATTTGTTTATAATCAGTAGTTTATAATTAATTTTGTTATCTTGCAAATATTAATGACTTAATGCGTAATTTCCTTTTTTTAGCGTTTTTCGTCTATTTTTTTATGCAAGTGGTAGAAATTGAATGTGCCGGCAATATGCAATTGTACGTGTTATCTCCCATTTGCATTGAAAATTCTATTTCTTTATCTTCTTTATTCATGCATATAACTACAATACTTTTGTCGGGATTCATGGCTGCTGTACAGTATAATTCGGCTCTGCTTGATGCACATGCAATTCGAACAGCTCCGGGTTTAATAAATTTCGAGAAATGTCCGATGTAGTAATAAGAGTTTGTGTACATTAGCTTTCCTGTTTTAGTATTTCCATGAATTGGTGCGAAACAATAGTTTTGTACATGGTTGGGTCCGCCTTTTTCATCTAGTAATATGTTCCAATCAGTCCAAGCTGATGTGCCGCAATTAAAATCATTAATCATACTGTATCCGTAGCGTTCTCCTATCGACCAATCATTTATATTGTTAAGGTCAAATTTTTCTACGCATCCTTCTGTAAAAATAAGTTCTTTATCAGGGAATGATTCTTTTACTCTACGTAAATTTTCAAAGTACATAGGACTTTTTGTCCATGTTTCGTACCAATGGAATCCAACTCCCCACACATATTTTGCTGCCTCAGGATCATTCAATATTGTTGCTGCTCTGTGATATATAAGATCTCTGTTATGATCCCAGATTATGATTTTTTTATCGCCTAATTTGTTCTTTTTTAATGTAGGCCCTAAGTTGTTTTTTATGAAATCGCATTCATCTTGAGCTGTGTATATGCATGATTCCCATGTTTGTGTAGCCATAGGTTCGTTTTGTGTGCTAAGTCCCCATACTTTTATGCCTTCAGCTTCGTAGGCTTTAATGAATTGTACAAAACATTCTGCCCATAATTGTCTGTATTCAGGAAGTAATTTACCGCCTCTTATTATACTACGATTATCTTTCATCCATAGAGGTGGGCTCCATGGGGCAACATAAAAGATTGAACCATTACCTATTGATTTAATAGCTTTTTTTATAAGTGGTATTCTATACTGTTTATCATGTTCGATGCTGAATGATGATAATGATATATCGTTTTCTTCCCAGTAAGAATAGCTGTATGGACTAAAATCACAGCTTTGTATGTTAGACCTGATTATATTATAAGCTAAACCGTTTTCTTTATCAAAATATGCTGATAATAACTCTTCCTGAGCGTATTTAGGAAGTTTTGCAAAAACTTCGGCTGATGCATCCGTAATAGCACCTCCAAATCCAATGTATTTTTGGAAATGATGTAGCGGATCAACGTACACCGAATATTTATCTTCGGTTGGCTGTTCGCTTTTAATCGGGCTGATTATGGTCTTTTGATATCGTGTATCGTTAGCCATGGCCGTTGTATATACCGTAGCTGTTTGTGCTTGACAAATCATACTTAATGATATACAAGCAGTAGTAATAATTAAATGTGCTATTCTCATAAATGTATCTGTTATTATCTATAATTTATTTATCTCTTAAAATGGCTTGAGTTGCGCAACGTATTGATCCGCCTTGGCCATTATGAGCTCCAAAAAAGACCTTATGAACTGTAATTCCATGCGATTCCAATGCTGATTTAATTCGATCTGATGTCACTTCTGTATGTTTGTTATAACTCATTATATAGTTTTTGTCGTTAACCGGCAAGCCATTTACTGCAAGTCTTGATGCTTCTTCAAGCGATACTTCTATAAAATCCCAGCCATTAAGTGCTTCAGGAATTCCATCAGAGAATGCGTCTTTGCAAATTATGGCTAAGCCTTCTTTAGGAATAGAAAGAGCACAATCTAAGTGTAATATAGTTTCAACCAAAGGTACTCTTATTACCTTGTAATCGTCTCCTAAATAATTTTTAAGCCATTTGTAACCGGCTTCATTTGATCCTACAGCTTTGTTTGCTGTATTTCCAACTAGAATTGTTTTTCCTAATACCATTACATCGCCACCCTCTAAGGCAGGAGTTTCGTCAGATGGAACAGGTAAAAGTGGAATTTGTGGCATCGAAACCCAAACAACCGATTCGTCGCATTTTGTTGTAAGTAAGTGGTTAAATCCGATTATGTCAAAACGTCTGAGAGGTGTTTTAAGTGTTAGTTCAATAACATTATTGCCAATTATTGCCAGATTATCACGAGGAAAATCTTGAGAATATCCGTTAATTAGGGCTGCCTCACCATAGTTTTCTATAACCCATTCTTCTGTAATAAGGTCAGGTCTGTATACAGTAACTCCCAAGGATTCGAATACGGCAATAAGTTCATTGTTTTCAGAATCAATTCGTTGAGCCTCCGAAATAGTGCCGGTAGGATCGTATTTTCCTTGATCGTCGTATTTTATGTCTGTCCAATTGTATCCTGCGGTTGCTTCTGCAATGTCTCTTTCATCTTGAGGTAAAATTTTAATTGCCTCTTTATACCATGGCGCATCTATACTAGGATTTTTACCACTAGCTAATCCTACTATTACTTCTTTTAAATTTCCATATTCACTATTTATATAGATCTTACGGCTGCCTGGAGTAGGTTGATCGTGGCAAGAACTCAAAGTTGCTAATGACAGCAATAAAATGATTGACGATGCTATTGATTTCATAATCATTGAATTAATTTTCCAAAGTTAAATATTTTTTTGAAAAATAAATTGATGTAGTAGTAAAAGAAAGGAAAAAAGTGGATGACTAATAAGGATTAGAGTAGGTGGTATCGATTTCAAAACAATCCTATATGTTTTACATCAACCAATTAAACAACCATCCGCTAATGATAATTAATAAGGCCGTTACTCCAAAGAATATGCCTATTAGTTTCCATGTCATCACTGTTTTTAGAAGCATTGCCTCCGGAAAAGAAAGCCCTATGACAGCCATCATGAAAGCGATGGCAGTTCCCATGGATATGCCTTTTTGAACAAGTACCTCTACAATTGGTACAACTCCTGCGGCATTTGCATAAATAGGAACGGCTACGATTACAGCTAATGGTACACTATACCATTTGTCTGAAGACAAAATACTCTCAAAAAAACCGTCAGGTACAAATCCGTGCATGGCAGCGCCCAAACCAATGCCTATAATGATATAGATAAACACGCTTCTCACAATTCTCCAAGATCCCAATACTATGTTTGGAAGTCTTTTCCAAAAGGATATTTTCTCTGATTCCCATTCTTCAGTTTCTTCCACACTCTTCTTTTGAAGTTCGAGCACCCATGGACTCAATAGTCGTTCTAAATGAAAACGTTCTAATATTAATCCGCCTATCATGCTCAATATTAACCCGCTAACTACATAAATAATAGTTATTTTTAGTCCAAAAGTTCCCAAAAACATAGCTATTGCTATCTCACTTAAAAGAGGAGAAGATATTAGAAATGTCATAGTAACACCCATAGGAATTCCTCCTTTTACAAACCCTATAAATAGAGGTACGCTGCTGCAAGAGCAGAATGGTGTGATGGCGCCTAGTGTCGCAGCCAAGAAATATTGTAATCCAAACATTTTGTGTTTAGTTAAATAGTTGCGCACGCGATCTATCGGAAAATAGGCATTTATTATTCCCATCAAAACACTAATCAAGAACAGAAGAATCAATATTTTAATGGTATCATAAAAGAAAAAATTGACAGCTGTTCCTAAACTGCTTCCTTCTTTTAAACCGAAAACAACATATACTAACCAATCAGCAAAATTTTGAATCATATTATAAATATATAGTAACAAAATAATAAATACCAATAGTAATGCAGAGAATGCCTACTACTATGTTGAACCATTTTTGAAAAACAAGCATTTTGCCATAGAATTTGCCGATACTATTAGCACTATATGCTATAATCCAAGCAACAATAATAACCGGTAGAGCTGTTGCAAATGCAAATACTGCAGGTAAAAAATATCCACCCGAACTTGTCGCAGAAAGGGGAATCAGCATACCAAAATAAAAAACACCGCTACTCGGACAAAATGCCAAAGCAAATAACATTCCGAGAAATAGTGCACCCCAACCACCTCTGTTTTTCAAACTTTCACTGTTGCCTTTAAATCCGAATGATGGGAGTTTAATTTTGTCTGAAAACAAAATGAAAAGTCCCAACAATAGCAAGATAAACGGAAGAAATAACTCGCCGTATTTACTAACTGTTTTTTGAATATGAAACGTACTTGCACCTTCTCGTAAAATATATATCAGTATTGCGCCAAGTAAGGTGTAGGCAATAATTTTCCCCAATGTGTATAGCAAACCATTTAGTAAAACACGTTTTTTACTAGCTATATCCTTACTGATATATCCAATGGCGGTAATATTTGTCGCCAATGGGCAAGGACTTACGGCAGTGAGCAATCCCAATAAAAAAGCAATGAGAATAGGAATGTTGCTGCTGTCAATAATTTGCTGAATCCATTCCATTACTTAAGGATTTTATACAATTCGTCCTTTAACTTTGCTTTGAATACATCCGGTTGATTTTTGGCATAACTAAATCCCATATCGGTAAGATTTACAGTTTTTCCTTTTTTGTCTAATATTAATGACGACCATGCAACCTCGTACTTGTCGGCTAGTTCTTCGTTTTCTGTAATGTCAATTACTTTATAAACTATTTTATTGTTATTCAGTTCCTTTTTAAAATCTTTTTCAAGAACCTCTTTCGTAAGCGATTCTATTGACACACAAGTTATGCAGCGTTGTTTTCCATGGAAATACAATACTTCAACAGTATTTGATTTTATTTTTTTTGTTTGTTTTTTTGTTTCTGCGTTTCCGCATGAAACAAACATTGTTAACGCGATTATTAAATATATAAGACGTTTCATTTTTTACCCTCCTGTAATTCTTTTAATAATGATTTTATTTCCGACAAAGAAAGTCTTCCCTTAGCTACGACTTTTTCGTCAACTACAATAGCAGGTAACGACATTACGTTATACTGCATGATTTTCATCAAGTCTTCTTCTTTTATTATTTCTGCTTGAATGTTCATTTCAGATACGGCTTTTTGAACAGTTTCGAATAGGGCCTTGCATCCAGCGCAGCCCGTCCCCAAAATTTTAATTTTCATTTTACTATATGTTTTATTTGTAAATATTATTTGTAGTTCGCCTAACAACGAACATTAAAATCAAAAAAAACTATTTGCAGCAGCCTCCTTTTTTGCAGACGCAGTCATCAAATAGTTCTACGAAAAGCGATTTAGCTAATTTCCAATTGTCACGATTGATACAATATTTTACTTTTGGGGCTTCTATTTCGCCTTGTATTAGTCCTGCATCTTTTAATTCCTTTAGATGTTGCGATACAGTTGCTTTTGCAATTGGAAGTTCTTCAAAAATATCGCCAAAATAACAAGTAGTGCGATTCGCCAAAAATCGCAGTATTGCAATCCGAGTTGGGTGACCCAAGGCTTTTGCGAAACGTGCTATCTGTTCGTTATTGAGTTCTTTTGTCATGATATACAAAAATTAAAATATTGTTCGCAATATTACGAACAATATTTTAATTAGCAATAGTTTTATAACTATTTAATAAATAACCCCAAGTATTTATGTTTAACACTTGGGGTTTGCTATGTTTTAATTTTTATTGATTTGCAGTTTCTACTTTTAATTCTTCGTAGAAATGACTGTGTGATGTATATATGTAAGGTAACAACCACAAGAAACCGATACCCAATGAGAGTATGCTTAGTAACCACCATCCTATAAAGCTAAGATCTAGCAAGAAAAGTTTCATTTTGTAACCATTCATCATACGCATACTTTCATTTATGCATTCCTCAGCTCCCAATTCAGGTTTGTCTAAGGCAATGAAAAAAGTTTGAGAATAAGAGTATGCTTTAATAATACCTGGGACAATCAACAGTAGAGTCCACAAAATCAGATATATGGCTTGAAGTAAAGATACACTTAATGCTCTGCCGTAATTATTAAAGCAATCAAACATTTTAGCAATCAAATTATCTTTATCGCCTCGTATAAATATCAAATATGCCTGAAGCAAACTATAACAAATAGGTATGTATAAGAATATTGATACTATAATTCCGCCAAAAGGGATTGCGGTCATTGCACTCATTAAGAGTATAAGAAAAGTTGATAACACAGGCATAGACCAATTGCCTTTTAATGAATCGCAAGCCATGCTGCGAATTTCCTAATTTGTTTTCATAATGCTTTAATTTTATGGTAAATCACAAATTTATCATTAAATATTTAAAATATCAATATTTTGTGGCATTTTTTTGATAAAATACCATTACAGGCATCTTCCAAAATATCCATTACGTACTCAAAACCTCCTGCTCCTCCATAATATGGATCCGGAACATGGTCTGCAATTATATTGACGCAATAATCG
>MWBK01000220.1 GCA_002069025.1 Bacteroidetes bacterium ADurb.Bin302
AAAGCTAATATCAGATTATATGATTGCTCTGTTTCGCGCAAACGCAAAAAGGTTTCGATCAAAGCTACTACTGATGCATGCGCATCATTTGAACCAAGCCCGTAAATACGATCTCCAAGCTCTGTAGCTTTATTCGGTTCATAAGTCCATGACGCATTGGGTTTTACGGTATCGATATGAGAATTAAGCATTATCGTTGGCTTCTTTGCTTCATAAGATTGTGCAATACACCATAAATTATCATTATAGCGATTTACCTTACAGCCATTTGCACTTAACACAGAACACAAAAAATCAGCTTTGGCAGATTCGTTTCCGCTAACCGAAGGTATTTCGATAAGTTTTTTTAGCAATGCGATTATATCCATATCAATATTAAAATATATTATGATTTTACAACGACAGTTCCCGTATTTTGTCCTAATTCTGATGCTTTTGTTATCACAACTTTCGATACACCGCCATTTAACGCATCAAAAGCATTCTCAAGTTTTGGGATCATACCACCTTGAATTATATTTTCGCTCTTATATTTTAAGAACAGATCCGGCGTGATTGTAGGTATTACACTATCGTCATCATTTTCGTCCATTAGGACTCCTTTTTTTTCAAAGCAATAAGTAAGGGTTACATCAAAAAAATATGATAGCGCTTTTGCTGTTTCTGCTGCTATTGTATCAGCATTTGTATTAAGCAAGCCATATTCAGAAGAAAAACTTAGAGGAGCCACAATCGGCACAACACCCTGTTCAATTAGGTTTGCCAATAATTTGCCATCAACTGATTTTACATCACCAACATAACCATAATCAATATCCTTAACAGGTCGTTTATCACTCTTAATCACAGCCATATCTGCGCCTGTCAAACCCAAAGCATTAATACCTAGTTTTTGCAAACCTGCTACTATGTTCTTATTCACCAAACCACCATATACCATGGTTACTACCTTCAAAGTTTCTGCATCAGTAATTCTTCTGCCTTCAACCATCTTACTTTCAATACCCAAAAGAGTAGCAATATGTGTTGCAGAACGTCCACCGCCGTGTATTAAAACTTTATATCCTTCAATTGAAGAAAAATCAGTCAACAGTGATGCCAATGTATTTTCTTCCTCTACTATTTTCCCGCCAACTTTTATGACAGTAAGTTTTTTCATGTCTTTAAACTTTATTGTTTCCTTAATTGTTTCTCACACTCCCATATTACCATTCCTCCCGCCACCGATACATTAAGCGAATGCTTTGTCCCATATTGCGGAATTTCTATACAACCATCACAAGCATCTACTACACTCTGTGAAACTCCCTTCACTTCATGTCCTAATACCAAAGCATATTTTTCTGATGGCGAAAGCACTAGATTCTGCAACATAACGCTTTTCTCTGCTTGTTCAATTGCTAGCACCTTATACCCCTCTTTCTTTAAATCTTTTACGGCATCCATTGTATCTGCATAATATTTCCACGCCATAGTTTCTTCAGCACCTAAGGCAGTTTTATGAATCTCGACACTAGGAGGTGTACAAGTAATACCACATAAAAATATAGATTCTAATAGAAAGGCATCAGCCGTTCGAAACACAGAACCCACATTGTACATACTTCGGACATTATCTAGAACTACAATCAAAGGAAGTTTTTCACTGCTGCGAAAATCTTCTGCCGATAGACGATTTAAATCGGTCACACTTAATTTTCTCATTTTCATCGGATGAATGACAAAAATAATAGTTTTTTTTCTAATTTTGTCATCAATTAAAAAAGAAACGGAAAAGCACAATCTTTTCACCAAGTAGCACATCTATGCCGGATTCCACATCACACACAAACAACATACAAGTTATCGTTGATAGTACAGATACAATCACGGCACAAAACGATACCACAGCAAACCTAATAAGTTTACAAGATACAGTTGTTGCAGATTCCATAGTTTTTATTCCTGAGCCTATTCGATTTGATGGTATCCCAAGGACACAGGAGTTTTTTAAAAACGATATATTTGTCAGTTTAATTCTACTCTTTGCTGTTTTCCTAAGTTTAATAATTTCATCACAACGCAAAGCTAGAATCAAATATCTTGATAAATTGCTAAATACCAATAACAACCAACAAACTCTTACTATAAGAGAATATGGCGATCAACTTATATTAGGTATTTTTGCAATAATAGGATACTCATTACTTGCATGCGAATCTTTTTTTGGAAAAGGCAATTGGGAAACTCTTGGCTTATGTGCAGGAGGATTTGTTTTGTTTTTAATTGCTAAATACACGCTTCTCTATTGGTACATGCGCACATTTTTTCCGACAGAGCAAACTCGTATTGTAAAACTATACGAAACACTACTAAATTTAACAGGATTAATCGCATTTTGTGGGTATATTTGCGTTGTGTTTATGCCGCATATTTTTCTTCCATATATATACGGATTACTAATATTAATTGCTGTAGCATTCTGTGTTACAGTGATTTACATATTTTTTACTCGATTTTTCAACAAACATGGCTTGATTTTAAGGTTTATTTTGTACCTTTGCACGCTCGAAATTTTACCTATTGCAGTGCTCATAAAAGCATTGTTGGAGGTTAATGGATTAATAAACTAAAAATCGCGTATAGCAGTGAAAATCAGAAAAATACTCGTTTCGCAACCAAAGCCGTCAACAGAAAAATCTCCGTATTACGATTTAGCGGATAAATATGGTTTTAAAATTGACTTTCGCCCTTTTATAAAAGTAGAAGGATTAAGTTTAAAGGAATTTCGTGCTCAACGCATAGAAGTTACAGATTATACAGCTGTAATTTTTACTGCACGCACAGCTATTGATCATTTTTTCCGTCTTTGCGAAGAAATGCGTTTAACCATTTCTGAAGACATGAAATATTTCTGTATTTCAGAAAGTGTAGCTGTTTATTTACAAAAATACATCCAGTACCGCAAACGCAAGGTGTTTTTTTCTGCTACAGGCAAATTTGATGAATTAATTCCCCTCATCAAGAAACATAATACTGAAAAGTATTTAATCGCTGTATCAGATGTGAACAAAGACAGCCAGATAAATTTACTTAACGCCAACAAAATAACATTTACAAAAGCTGTCTTCTATAAAACGGTAAGTAATGATTTCGGCCCTGATGAAGCATTTGATTACGATATGCTTATATTTTTTAGTCCTGAAGGAATTAATTCATTACTAAAAAACTTTCCTAATTACCAACAAGGCGAGACTTTAATAGCAACATTTGGAGCTAGCACAGCACAAGCAGTTAAAGATGCCGGATTAAGATTAGACTTAGGTGCACCAAATGAACAAGCACCATCAATGACTGGTGCTATTGACCTGTTTTTCAAGGAAAACAAAGTGAATAAGAAATAAAAATACCTTATAATTATCAATTAATATCCCAAAAGTCAGTACTTTTGGGATATTTTATTTAAAATGGATCAGAAGCTACCAAAAACAGAACGACTGCACGGAGAGACATCTGTAAGTCAATTATTTATGAAAGGAAAGGGTTTTTCTGTTTTTCCTCTAAGGGTAGTGTACTTAAAAAGAAACGATTCTCTACCGGATAGAATAGTTGCAAGCGTCTCAAAAAAACGATTTAAGCATGCTTTAGATAGGAACAGAGTTAAGCGATTAATAAGAGAAACATTTAGAAAAAACAAACCTTGCATGTCTCTTGATATCGGTTTTATTTTTCTATCGGATCAAATACCCAGCTATCTTGAAATGGAGTCAGCAATGCATAAAGTAGTAGCAAAATTAAAGCAAACAGATAGGGCTGTACTAACAAAAGAATGAATTCAGAGCAAAGCTACATAAATGTATATGGTGCAAGAGAACACAATCTGAAGAATATACAGGTAAAAATTCCACATGGCAGCCTTACGGTAATTACAGGTTTAAGTGGAAGCGGAAAATCTTCATTAGCATTTGATACACTATATGCAGAAGGACAAAGACGTTATATAGAAACTTTCTCCGCATACGCCAGAAACTTTTTAGGCGGAGGCGAAAGGCCTGATGTTGATGAAATAACAGGGCTGAGTCCGGTTATCGCAATAGAGCAAAAAACTACCAATAACAATCCGCGATCTACAGTAGGAACTACTACTGAGATATATGATTACCTACGTTTGCTTTTCGCACGAGCAGGCGAGGCATATTCGTATCTGACAGGCGAAAAGATGGTCAAATACACAGAAGACCAAATCTTGAGCCTTATTATGTCAGAATATTCAGGCAAAAAAATATATTTATTATCCCCTGTAGTTAGATCACGCAAAGGTCATTATCGCGAACTTTTCGAAACCTTGCGTAAAAAAGGATACTTGAATGTACGGGTTGACGGAGAACTAAAAGAGATTACGCGTGATATGCGATTGGACAGATACAAAAATCATGACATTGAAGTTGTCATAGATCGTTTGGAAGTTCAAGATAAGGATGTAACAAGATTACAACGCTCACTCCGATTAGCACTTGATCAAGGTGAAGGCATGACTGCAGTACTCGACAAGGACGGCAAAAAGATGCGCTATTTTAGTCGCAGACTTATGTGCCCTACTACCGGCATATCTTATTCTGACGCGGCTCCACACGATTTCTCCTTCAATTCTCCTAAAGGATGTTGTAAGCGTTGCCATGGGACCGGATATATATCTCAAATAGATATTGAGAAATTAATACCTAATCGTTCTTTATCTATTCATGATGGAGGTATTGCTCCTCTTGGTAGATATAAAAACAGCATAATATTTGCACAGATAGAAGCACTTTGTGAAGACTATGGTGCAACTTTAAAAACTGCAATAAAAAGCCTACCTGACGAGTTAATAGAAAAAATAATATACGGAACCGAAGATAATATAATTATCAAAAGTTTAGTTGAAGGTTTAAATGGCTACCCTGTTGCTTATAATGGAATTGCAGAATATATGGCGATGCAACAAGATAGTGAGGCATCAGCCGGAGCTCAAAAGTGGGCAGAACAATTTTCTCAAACAATTACTTGCCCTGAATGTGGCGGCACTCGCCTAAAAAAAGAAGCCCTGTATTATCGTATCGCAGATAAAAATATTGCCGAACTAACTGCAATGGATATTGATGAATTATATCAGTGGTTAATCGATAACGAACCTAAATTAAGTAGTAATCAGCACAAAATAGCTACCGAAATTATAAAAGAAATTAAGACACGACTTTCTTTTTTGATTAATGTCGGATTACACTATTTATCTTTAGCACGTGCCTCAAACACTCTTTCAGGAGGAGAAAGCCAACGTATTCGATTAGCAACACAAATAGGTTCTCAATTAGTAAACGTTTTGTATATACTTGACGAGCCGAGTATAGGACTTCATCCGCGCGACAATATAAAGTTGATTGATTCTTTAAAAAAATTGCGGGATTTAGGCAATACTGTGATAGTTGTTGAGCACGACAAAGATATGATGCTTGCTGCCGATTATATTATTGATATGGGACCTAAAGCAGGTCGATTAGGTGGACAAGTTGTGTTTGAAGGAACACCAAAAGATATGCTAAAAACAGATACGTTAACTACTGCCTATTTAACGGGCAAGAAAGCTATTAGTATCCCCGGAAAACGAAGACAAGGGAATGGTGATATTCTAAGATTAATAGGTGCAAAAGGCAATAACCTTAAAAATGTAAATGTAGAATTTCCATTAGGAAAATTTATATGTGTAACAGGAGTTTCGGGCAGTGGCAAATCTAGTTTAATTGGAGGAACACTACTGCCTATTATCAGTCAGAAACTTTACAAGAGCTTAAAAATCCCGCTACCATATAATGCAATAGAAGGATTAGAACACATAGACAAAATAATATCTGTAGATCAATCACCTATCGGAAAAACACCTCGTTCTAACCCGGCAACATACACAAACTTATTTGCAGATATAAGAAATTTGTTCGTTGAATTACCGGAAGCAAAAATACGAGGATACAAACCCGGACGTTTTTCTTTTAATGTTAAAGGAGGACGTTGTGAAGTATGTGGAGGAAATGGTTACAAACGTCTTGAAATGGGTTTTATGGCCGATGTATACGTTCCATGCGAATCCTGCAACGGTAAAAGATATAACAGAGAAACACTTGAAGTAAGATTTAAGGGGAAATCCATTGGTGATGTACTTGATATGACAATTAACCAAGCAGTTGAGTTTTTTGAAAACATACCTCAACTGATGCAAAAACTCAAAGTACTACAAGACGTCGGATTAGGATACATCAAATTAGGACAATCTTCCACTACATTATCAGGTGGAGAAAATCAGAGAGTTAAATTAGCTACAGAACTAGCAAAACACGATACAGGTAAAACACTATACATTCTTGACGAACCAACCACAGGATTACATTTCGAAGATATTCATGTATTACTTAATGTTTTAGACAAATTAGTAGAAAGAGGCAATACATTAATCGTTATTGAGCATAATTTAGATGTTATACTTCATGCCGATTATCTTA
>MWBK01000221.1 GCA_002069025.1 Bacteroidetes bacterium ADurb.Bin302
ATGGCATTCTGCACATGCTGACAATTGCTCTATTCGAACATAAGCCATACCATCAGAGACTTTGGTAACAATACCTTTATGTGTAACTGAAGATGCCATAACTGGTTAAAAAAATCTAGTAAATTTAGGCTGCAAAGTTACAATATTTTTTTGTTTTAAATGCGAAAAATATATAAGGTTTCTATTCGATTGAAACTTTCATTCTAAAAGCATCAATATTATATTTAAAGTAATTCGGCAGAATTTCTTCCTCTAAGAATCCGTTTCTTTTATATAGTGATAATGCAGCTGCGTTGTCTAATCTAACTTCTAATGTTATTGAACTTAATCTATTTTCTTTGGCGTATACTTTAGCAATGTCAATAAAACATTGACCAATGTGTTTGCGTTGAGCAGATTTATCAACTGCTAAAGAATATATTCTCAAATTTTTTCGTTTTGTATGCTTAAGAAGCGAAATATATCCGACTATTTTGTCTTCGTCAATAGCAACAAAACAGCATCCTTTAGCTTTAAACATTAGATATGACAATTGCCGTCTGTTGAATTTTTCAGTGTCAAAACAATTGTTTTCTATATTTACAACTGCATCTAAATCTGATGCTATTGCTAGACGATACGAAATAGTCGATTCCATCGATGTATTCATTTTATCTGTTTTTATCGACTTCACGTTCAAAATAGTTTAGTATTCTGTAATATAATTCGTCTCCAAGTACAATGTCTTCACAACCATGATCTATGCTTGGATTGTCGTTGATTTCTATTACTAAGACTTTATCGTCAACAGTTTTTAAATCGATGCCATATAAGCCTTTACCTATTAAATTTGCTGCTTTTAACGCTGTGTCAATTATTTTACGTGGTACTTTGTATATAGGTAGCGTCTCAACAATTCCGCATCTGCTTTTTCCTGACTTATAGTGATGATATATTTGCCAATGGTTTTTAGCCATATAATATTTGCACACGTAAATAGGTTCTCCATTTAATATACCTACACGCCAATCGAATTCGGTAGGTATAAAGGCTTGTGCCAGTATAATAGATGAATGAACATATAATACATTTAAGGCATCGTCTAATGCTTTCTGATTTTCAATCTTGTACATACCAATAGAGAAAGATCCATCAGGTATTTTTAAAATAAATGGAGCTCCTAATATTTCTGCGATTTCATCAAAAGTTTTGGGATTAGATTTAAATAACAAAGTCGATTTAGGTGCCGGAATATGTTCTTTGTAAAAAAGTTCGTTTAAATAGACCTTATTTGTACAACGAATTATTGAAACAGGGTCGTCAATTACTGCCAGTCCGTTTTGTCTTGCTGTTTGAGACCAATGAAATGTATAATGATTCAACGATGTTGTAGTCCTTATAAACAAAGCATCAAATTCCATTAATCTTGTTATATCCTCTTCGGTAACAAGTTCTGCTCTAATATCCATTTTTTTTGCAATCTCAAGGAATTTGTTTATTGCTTGTTTGTTGCTTGGCGGAAATTTCTCTTCAGGATCGTAGAGTATTGCTAAATTATATCTTGCTGGTTTAGAAGATCTGGGAATCCTCCATATTTTCTTATTAAATGTATCAAGTGCATCAGCAAAATAATCTTGCTCTGATTCATTTAGCATATTAATACCTAGTGCTTGAATGCTTTCAATTTGATTTCTGCTATGGTTATTAAATGTGACATTTAAAATGGGGCATGGAAAATTCTCAAAAATAAAACGTGCAATTCTTTCCAATCCGGCTTCTGCACATTTACCAAAATATATATTCAATGTCCAAGTTTCAGTTTGAATGTTTTGACTTTGTATCCATTGATAACATACTTTCTGCAGTGATGCGGGCATCCTAATGAATGATCCTATTTTGAGCCTGTTTATTGTCTCAATGTCCGGTAAAACTTGGTGTCCGCGTGTTTGAGCTAATAAAGAACAATAATAACCCTCCGAATTATAAGTGTAGTCATTGCTCAAATTAATTATAAGTTTCCGCTCTTTACCAATTAGCTGTGCTTGTAAGTAATTTGATACAGACATAACACTATTGGTGTCATAGTATGGTTTCCAATCATCAAGATTGTCTAACAAAATAAGAACATTATTATACATAATATATTACAAATTTGACGGTGCGAAGATAAATAGAAAAGCCATACGTGGTTCAAAAAATTTTTATTTTATCAAAGTTCATTGCGTCTTAGTTCAATTCATCCGAAATTCAAAACGATTAATAAGCTGTTAAGGAGAGAATTGAAAGAAATAAAGTAGTTGAAGTATTGATGTAGTATATATACTTTCCACATATTGCTTAATGATACAGCTGGTATAATAGAAATATCAATTTAAAGAGATAACTTTGCATCTGATAAATAGTTACGATATGTATACACCTATTGTGTAACAATTTTAAAAATCAATTATGAGATACAAATCTTTTTTACTTTGTGTGGCATTTTCCTATCTGTTTGCGTTTTCCCAAGTTGTTAATGCTGCAAGTATTGTCCAACAAGATGATGACATTTTGTTGTCTTTTGATAATCAATCTTCGTTAAATGTTATAATTCAAAAATCGACAGGAAAATTCGGCACTTATGAAACCATAGGGCAGACTTATTTAAGTTCATTTATTGATAATAACATAAGCGGTAATCCATATAGTTATTACTATAAGATATTAACTCCTGATTCTGAAGTACTTTGTACATTGAGTTTAGAAACAGAATTATTTGGTCCAAATGTGTATGTATATTCTCCAAGTGATGATATGTATCAAGTTGGAAAGGAAATTAATACTATACATGATGAAATGCAGTACAGTCAATTCGGTACAAATCGATATGCTTTTTATTTCAAACCGGGCAATTATGCTGATGCAGGTACTCTGAAAATTGCATATTATATGCATTTCGGTGGATTGGGTAAAACGCCGTACGAAATAGGTTTGAGTAATATAATTCCACCAGCTCCATTGTTAGATAATAATGGAACATGCACTTTTTGGCGTTCTTTAGAAAATTTCTCAGTTTTATCAGAACCGGAATCAACAAATGAAGATTATTTCTGGTGGGGCGTATCACAAGCAGCTCCAATACGTCGTGTTTATTCAGAACGTAAAACAATATTTGATTATTATGGAGGTCAAGCCAGTGGTGGTTTTGCTGCTGATTGTTACTTTGATGATGCGGCAGGTTCTTATTCTCAGCAACAATGGTATACACGTAATTCATATATAGAAAAAGGTTCATCCGGTA
>MWBK01000222.1 GCA_002069025.1 Bacteroidetes bacterium ADurb.Bin302
TGTTAGCAATTAAAGCAGTTAAATTGCAGCCGAATCAACCATTTATATGGGCATCAGGGTGGAAATCACCGATTTATTGTGATAATCGTAAAACATTGTCATATCCTGATTTGCGCAGTTTAATCAAATTGGAATTGTCGCGTATTATCTTGGAAAAATATCCTGATGTAGAGGCAATAGCCGGTGTAGCAACAGGTGCAATTGCACAAGGCGCATTAGTAGCCGATGCTTTAGGTTTACCATTTGTATATATTAGATCTGCAAAGAAAGATCATGGTATGGAAAATCTAGTTGAAGGCTATCTACCTGAAGGCAAAAAGGTCGTAGTTGTAGAAGATTTAATATCTACCGGAGGTAGTAGCTTAAAAGCTGTTGAGGCTATCAGGTCTGAGAAAAAATGTGAAGTTTTAGGGATGGTTGCAATCTTTACTTATGGTTTTCCATTAGCACAAGAGCAATTTGAGAAAGCCGGAGTTGAACTGACTACATTGTCAAATTACGAGGCTGTTCTTAAACATGCATTGGCAACTAATTATATTAATAATAAAGACTTGGCTGCTTTGCAAGAATGGCGGAAAGATCCAAGTGTTTGGCAGGTATAAAAATGACAACATACGAGAGTCAAATTAAATCAATAAATGCATCAGCAGAGGCAATTTTTAATAATCTGTCTGATTTAGAAAAATTGCGACCTGTTGTTGAGCAAGTGCATGATGATAGGATTAAAGATATTAATATAACATCAGATAGTATATATTGCACAATTGATCCTATAGGCGAGATAGGTGTTAAAATGATAGAAACAGAAGCATTTAAAACTATTAAATTTGCATCAGAGAAATCGCCTATTGAATTTAATATGTGGATACAATTGGTCGAGAAATCAGAGAATGATACTCGTATGAAGCTAACTATAAAGGCTGATGTGCCATTAATGTTTAAAATGATGCTTAGCGAACCTTTGTCAAAAGGAATTGATATATTGGCAGAAAATTTATCTAAATTACCATACTAAATTTATCAAAATGGCAAGTAAATTGTGGGATAAGAAAATCCAGCTTGATTCGGATATTGAACGTTACACAATAGGCAAAGATGCCGAAATGGACATGTATCTTGCTCGTTATGATGTATTGGGCTCGATGGCTCATGCAACTATGCTTGAAAGTGTTGGGTTGCTGTCTAATGATGATTTACAAGCATTGCTAAAAGGTTTACGTTCGATAAATAAAGAAATCGAAAAAGGTAATTTTAAAATTGAAGACGGAATTGAGGATATACATTCGCAAGTTGAATTGATGCTTGGCGAAGTAGGTAAGAAATTACATAGTGGACGTTCTAGAAATGATCAGGTACTTGTTGATTTGAAATTATTTACTCGTGCAAAAATTAAAGAATTAGTAGCTTCTGTAAATGATTTATTTGAGACTCTTATTGCTCAAAGTAATTTGTATAAGGATGTGTTGATGCCGGGTTATACACATTTGCAAATAGCAATGCCATCGTCTTTCGGATTATGGTTTGCTGCATATGCAGAGAGTTTGGTAGACGACATGCAATTATTGCTTAGTGTATATAAAATTTCTAATAGGAATCCTCTTGGCTCTGCCGCAGGATACGGAAATTCATTCCCCTTAGACAGACAATTGACTACCGATTTATTAGGCTTTGATAGCATGGATTATAATGTTATTTATGCTCAAATGGGTAGGGGAAAAACAGAACGTATTGTTGCAAATGCATTGGCATCAGTAGCAGCTACCTTATCAAAATTGGCATTTGATAGTTGTATGTTTACAAGTCAAAACTTTGGATTTATGAAGTTGGCTCCTGAATATACCACAGGTTCAAGTATTATGCCGCATAAGAAAAATCCTGATGTATTTGAACTTACACGTGCAAAATGTAATAAGATTCAAGGTATTCCTGCACAAATAACACTGATAACTAATAATTTACCATCCGGATATTTCCGCGATTTGCAAATAATCAAAGAAATTTACTTACCTATGTTCGATGAAATGATAGACTGTGTTGAGATGGTAAGAAATATGATGGAGAAAGTAAGTGTGAATAAATCTATTTTGGAGGATTCAAAATACGATTTAATATTTAGCGTTGAAGAAGTTAATCGTCTAACTTTATCCGGGGTACCTTTCCGTGATGCATATAAACAGGTCGCTTTAGCAATCGAAGATGGTAAGTTTAAACCGAATAAAGAAATTCAACATACACATGCAGGTAGTATAGGAAATTTATGTAACGATAAAATTAAATCTTTGATGTCATCTTTATTGACAGAATTTCCTTTCGAACGTGTAGAAAATGCAGAAAAACAATTAATTAAGGATTAGTCATGTTATTTCATTCAACGATTTTTGGACCAATTTACAGTCGCAGACTGGGAGTCTCGCTGGGAGTGAATTTAGAGCCTGACAATGGTAAAATTTGTTCGTTTGATTGTGTTTATTGCGAATGTGGTTTAAATGAGGATGGTCGTGAGGATACAAAAATTCCGACACGTGCCGAAGTCAAAAAAGCTTTAGAAAACAAACTTGTTACTTACATTAAAGGTAATGAGCCGACAATTGATAACATAACCTTCGCAGGTAATGGAGAGCCGACTATGCATCCTGATTTTAATGGTATTATAGATGATACTATTGAATTAAGAAATCGTTATACTCCTGAAACCAAAATATCTGTTCTAAGCAATGCTTGGCACTTGTCTCGCAAGGAAGTATTTACTGCTTTATGCAAAGTAGACAATAATATCTTGAAATTAGATAGCGCAATTGCTGAAACTGTTTCAAAGATCAACAGACCTGTTAATCCTAACTTTAACTTGCAAGAACATATAAATAATTTGTCTAAGTTTAATGGAAATTGTACTATTCAAACTTTATTCTTGAGAGGAAATACATGTGATAATACTACTCCTGAAGAAATTAAGGCGTGGTTGGATGCTTTAAAGATTATTCAGCCTAAAATGGTTCAAATATATAGTTTAGACAGGAAAACTCCGTATGATACATTACAAGCAGTTCCTTTGTCAGAATTGAAATCAATAGAGGTAAAGGTACGCAAATTAGGCTTGAACACTTTGGTGGTTGCATGATACCCAAGAAACGGATATTGGTTTGTCCATTAGATTGGGGATTGGGGCATGCAACGAGATGTATTCCATTAATCAACAGCTTTTTATCGCAAGGTGATGAGGTTATTATCGGCTCCTGCGGTTTATCGGGTAATTTACTTAAGGATGAATTTCCTGATTTGCAACATATAAGTATACCTTCTTTTTCAATTCGTTATTCTGCAGGTAATTCTCAAGTCTTTTCTATGCTACGTGCATTGCCTTCGATAATTTATTTCTCATTTCGTGAGCATAGTCTTCTAAAATCTATTGTAAAACAATACAAAATAACTGATGTTGTTTCTGATAATCGTTTTGGGATGTGGTGTAAAGATGCAAAATGCACTTACATAACTCATCAATTATTAGTTCGCATGCCACAAAAATTTAGATGGTTGGAACCTATTGTATCTCGTTTACATCGCTCAATAATAAACAATTATGATAGTTGTTGGATTCCTGATAATGAAAATATAAGAGAATCATTGTCCGGCGAATTAAGTCATAGTTGTAGATTGCCTAAAAATGCAAAGTTTATTGGACCTTTGTCGCGTATATCGAAAGAAGGGGCATCTATCGAATCTGATGTTTTAATAATACTATCAGGAATTGAACCGCATCGTTCAATATTAGAGAAGAAATTATTAGAACGTTATTCAAAGCATCAATCTAAGGTAATACTAGTTGAAGGCATCCCTATGCAAAATAACACTGTAAGAGAATTGCCTAATATTACAATATATCCATCGCTTAATTCTGATGTCTTGTCAGAGTACATACGTGGCGCAAAACATATTATTTGTCGTTCCGGATATACTTCAATAATGGATATGCATGCTGCAGGGAAATTTGATGTTGTTGAATGGATTCCAACTCCGGGACAGCCTGAGCAGGAATATTTATCCTTGTGGTTAAATGTCAAAAAGACTCTCTAACACAAAAATAGTGTTTAGATTTCCCATAGTTGGAATATGGTGTTTGTAATATTTGAGTAAGCTGTCCATTAGTTGTCGCCTTTCTGCATGAGAAAATTGTTCTTCTTTGTTTAATAAGCGAATCAATAATGCTTGTTGCGATTTATCCAATCCGATGTTTATAAATTCGTTTTCTTCTTTATCGGCAGGGTAAAATCCTAAATAACGAGATAAATCGATTAGAAATTTAAGAGCGAACATAGCATTTTTTGAGCTATTATCTAATTCATTAATGCAACTCTTTATAAATCCGAATAGGGCAGTGTCTTTTTCTGACGAATAAATACATTTATCAGTAATTTCTGCTATAAAAAAGCTGATTGATATTTTAATTGGATCGGATAATATACCATGATTGATACACGATAATCTTGCTTCTTTGATTCTTTGTAAGTCGCGATGAGGAAGATGCTCAACTTCCATGTCAAGTA
Organism: Bacteroidetes bacterium ADurb.Bin302; assembly: GCA_002069025.1. The sequence goes on from MWBK01000222.1 coordinate 4,542, forward strand.
TGCTTAAAACTTGCATATTAGACTGACGTATGCTTGCGCGTTTGCTTTGAGGTGCATACACTAAATAAGAGACCTTACCAAATTCTTCTGTTAATACATGAACAATAGATTGGTTGTCTCTATATTTAAAAGATTCTAGAACGATGCCTTTAGTTTTGTAAATCATTAAAGAACTATTTTCTTATGATTTTATGAACTTCTGTATTAATACCATCAATCAGTCGAAGAATGTAGATTCCTTTAGCGGGTGGCATTTGTACCAATGTGGATTTTCCGAAATTACATAATCTGCCTTGTATGTCAAATAATTCAAAATATACCTCATCGCCGATTTCATTGTTTGTTGATTCCCATTGTATTTTATCTGATGTGGGATTCGGAGAAACCAAAAAATTATTTGAAGCATTATCATTTACATTTTGTACAGAACTTATGTCGTCAAAGCAAACAACAGGCTCAATCCACAATGAAGTGTTTGTTGGCATATATGAATGTTCAGTGTATGAGTGCCATCCGTTATCATCTTGATAAAATGCGGAATTATTGATTGTTCTATTTTCAACAGCATATATTCCGAAGGAATCAATTTGTGCATACTGAATTTGGCATCCTACAAAAAATGTTTTTCCAACCTTAATTGGTGTATCAAATTTGATATAATTTTCTTTTTTTGTCAAAGTTACTTTGTCTTTTGTTCCCAATTCACCTCTAACAAAAGTTAAGTCTTGTGGATGTATCTGTGCACTTCCAATAATATCTTCAGGAACATCAGTTCCATTATATATATTCAAATAAACAGGTGCTGAACTATTATATTTACCGATGCAAGGAACTACGTATGCTCCATATAATAATTTATCTTCGTCGAAGCTGAACTTTTCTGCAAATGCAGTATGCTCCAATGAATTATGTCCTGCAAGTAAACCACTTATACCATTACCGATATATATAATGCTCATTTCGTCTGTATCCGTATAGTTATTCGTACGAGCACATGGATGTGAATTTTCGTATGGGTCTGCACCATCCATTTGTGTGATTCCTGTGTTATATGGGTCTAACCATATTTTTAGTTGCTTGCTTGCATCTTGATAATAATCCCATGCGTAGGAGATTCGTGAAAAATAATCTAGTACAGGACTATCGCAGGTAGAATTACCTCCTGTTAATGCTCCTATTATATATCCATTATTATCAAGTAGGGCAGAACCGGAAGATCCGGGCTCTGTAGTTCCTTTTTGCCATCTGTTGATTCTCCAAAATGAATTTTGTACCGGATTAAGTATATCGCCATCGAAGGTTGATATAACAGGTGCATTAGTAGTCTGACTAATTCGTTTTGTGTCTCCTTGCGGATGTTGAATACAAGTAAGTGGTGGTGTAGGTGATGCTGTCAAATTCCAACCTGCAAGATATGGACGATAGTCTTTAGGCGGCATTTGATTTAATTCGAGTAGCGCAAAATCTAAAGTAAAATCTCTCGCAATTACTTCAGAACTTGCCATTGTAAATTCTTCAGAACCTTGAACTAAGGTGTCTTTTGCAGGTACTTCGTAATTAAAATACCAAATAACATGATGCTCAACGTTCGTTTCGTCAACATTATGTGCAGCCGTATAAATGTATGGATGCTTATCAGCGTTATTGATTAAATTTGCTGTACCCCACCAAGCACTTGATGTACCTGTTGCATATAAAATACAAACAGATCTTTTTATTGGTTCAGCACCTTCCCATACAGATGTGTGTGGACTGCATCTTTCTGCATAATAGAATTGTCTGACTTTACGTGTTGCGCTTGTGCTTGATTCGAAATTATGTACTGCGCTGCCTATCTTTAAACTTCCTTTGAATGCTGCATCCATTGGTTCTTGATACTCGATAACAATAGTATCATTGTCTAAAGGTCTTATTGGAAGAGTGTTGTGTGAATTGTTGTTTGCAGATGTGAAAGCACCATATACTATAGTTTGTGATGGATTATACAAGAATAGTTTTGCTCCATCCGGAACATTAAATTCGCTAAATATTAAGCTTATAGATGCTGCATTAGGAGAATACATACCAACTCTCCAAATATTTGTACCATCTTCTGTTGTGAATGTTGTACCGCTATTGGTAGGTGATAAATCTACATTACATACTGTACCGGTATATAATACTCTCAGGTTATTCTCAGGCAAGGTCTTATTGGTATCAACAGGTAGTTTGTAGTAAAAGTTTGTTACTGATTCTGTTGCTACAACTTTTCTTGCTTTCTCTGAAGGTTGTGGATGTTTATAAGGGAGTGGAGATCCTCCTGAAGATATTTGTGCTGAAACGTTTACGTGTAATAAGCATAACAACAACAATATTGAGTATTTTACTAAATTATTCGACATACGATTTTTTTAATATCAAAATACTTTCGTTTCCCATATTTAGTAATAAGTCAAAGATACTCAAGTTTTCGATAAAATCATATTTTTGTTTAAATATTTGATAATAAGGTTCCTGCTTAAATGTTTTATCTTCTATTGGTTTTATTAAAACTAAGTTTCGAAAGTCTTTAGAGTATTCTTTTTCGTATTTCTGAGTTCTGCAAAAATCTGTTTTACATCCAATGAGATTGCAAATACATTCTTCCAATTCTTGGTTGAAGTCTGCAAGATACTTGTACTTTTGTGTGTAAAATGGGCGTAGGTCGTCTTCGTAATACTCGAAATACGGACTTGAATTATATGCGCTCATAATAGCACCCCAGTGCAATTTTTGCCAAGCTTCATCTGCAATTTTAATATCACGAACGATGCATTTACCATCAGGTTTTTCAACCGGTATAGTTAAATCCATTATACCATCTGCAGTTGCTATTTGACATCTATTACGATATGTTTGTCTCAAATAATTATCGTAAACTTCTGTCTCCACTAAATCAAAATGTGCTATTTTACTGAAATAGTGTATGTTTCCGGCGTATGTAGATGATAAAACAACGGTACTCATCGTATATTTTCAACTAACGAAAATATTCGTTTCCAACGTATTGAGTTTATAAAACTTTTGTCTTTGTCTAATGAAAGCCAAATAAAAATAGGCTTACCAACAATGTGGTCTTCAGGAACAAATCCCCAAAAGCGAGAATCTTCAGAGTTGTGTCTGTTGTCTCCCATCATCCAAAAATAGTTCATCTTGAATGTGTAAGTATTAGATTTTTCACCATTGATATATATCACGCTGTCTTTAACCTGAAGTTCATTGTTTTCATAGTTGACTATAGCACGTTGATATATAGGTAAATTGTCCATATTCAGACTAATTGTTGCTCCTTTTCTAGGTATATATATAGGGCCATAATTGTCTCTTGTCCAATCCTTTTCCGTTTTAGGAAATACTTGATGCGAAAATAAATTAGGCTCAATTTTGACGTCAATTACATTAGGTAATTTTTTCGTTGCACTTAATGCAGCTTTTGTAAGAGGAAGATAATAAACAGGATTAAATGCTCCATTCGAATTTCTAGTATATCCAAGATACTCTAAAATGGCATCACCATTGTTCCATTGATTTATAACATTTCGGTCATCCACGCTAATGCCAAGTTTATCAAATTGCTCTTCAGATATCTTTCTTCCATCAGTAGCTACAAAATAATTAAATTGTAGACCTTTGGGTTCATATTGTGCTTTGCCATTTATAAATATATGGTTGTCAATGATTTGAAGGCTATCGCCCGGTAATCCTACGCAACGTTTTACATAATTCTCGCGCCTATCTACAGGGCGATAAACTATTTTCCCAAAGGTTTCGGTATGTTTTAGTACGTTGTCTCTACCAAACATTTCGCAT
>MWBK01000223.1 GCA_002069025.1 Bacteroidetes bacterium ADurb.Bin302
CGGCAAAAACGGCAGAAATCGGCATCGAGGCTATTAGGCACGGTGCCGATGCCGTATATATAGGTGCTCCTAAGTTTGGAGCAAGGTCTGCTGCATCAAATACAATTGAAGAACTTCAAACATTAATTGATTACGCTCATTTGTTTCATGCTAAAGTTTACATCACTTTTAATACAATCTTAAAGGATGAAGAATTAGCCGAAGCTGAACAATTAATAAAAAGATTATACGAAATAGGGGTTGATGCTTTGATTGTACAAGATATGGCCATCTTTGAAATGGATTTACCTCCAATTGCCATTCATGCAAGTACGCAAACTGATAATAGAACCCTCGAAAAAGTAAAATTCTTTGAAAGTATAGGTTGTAGTCAAGTTGTTTTAGCTCGCGAAAGTTCACTCGAACAAATAAAGAATATCAGTTCTAATACAAATGTTGCTCTTGAAGCATTTGTGCATGGAGCATTATGTGTAAGCTATAGTGGGCAGTGTTATGCAAGCCAAGCTTTATGTGGACGAAGTGCCAATCGTGGTAATTGTGCTCAAATATGTCGTTTGCCATTCGATTTGCAAGATAGCGAAGGACATAGCTTTGGAAAATATCATTGGCTGTCGTTGAAAGATTTAGATTTGTCAGCATCACTCGAAGAAATGATAGAGGCCGGAATCTCATCATTTAAAATCGAAGGACGATTAAAAGATGCAGATTACGTTAAGAATATAACAGCTCATTATCGTCAAAAACTTGATGAAATACTAAAGAAACATTCTTCATGGCACAGAACTTCTGATGGTTATAGTAACTATACTTTTGTACCAAATGTTTGTAAAACCTTTCATAGGGATGCAACGGATTATTTCTATCATGGCAGGCACAACGGAATAGCATCTCTTTATACGCCTAAATCGACCGGCGAATTTATAGGAACAGTTATATATTCTGATTCTAAAAGTATGTCACTTGATACAAAATCTGTATTACATAATGGAGATGGCTTATGTTATTTAGACGACAAAAATCAGTTTCAAGGTTTTAGAGTGAATCGTGTTGAAGGTAAGATGTTGTTTCCTGCAGAATCATTAGTTTTGAAGAAAGGTACACAGGTCTACAGAAATGCAGATATAGAATATGAAAGAATACTGTCAAAACCATCTGCTATTCGAAAAATACCTATAAAAATAGCATTACGAGATAATATTTTATCTGCATCAGATGGAGTAAGTAATGCCACAATTATTATTTCTCAAGAAAAAATCATAGCACAAAAACCTCAAGATGAAAATATTCGTTTTCAATTATCTAAATTAGGTGATACAATTTATGAATCATCTGATATTGAGATAAATAGTAATTGGTTTTTTCCATCTTCGATTCTGTCTGATGCTCGTAGACGTATGGTAATTGAGCTAAATAAATTACGCATTGAAACACATCCTAAAACACAAGCATTTATAAAAAAGAATGATGTACAATTTCCTAAAACAGAATTAGATTATACCGGAAATGTATATAATCATTTGGCAGAAGCTTTTTATAAACGACATGGTGTGTTTTCATTGCAAAGAGCATTCGAACAAAATGCACAACAAAACCTTACTTTAATGTTTTGTAAACATTGTATTAAATATACCCTTGGAGCTTGTCTTAATCATCCAAATCCTGATGTACCAATGCTTAAAACACCTTTGCAAGAACCCTTGCATTTAATATATAAGAATTATTATCTAAGACTCCAATTCGACTGTAAAAATTGTGAGATGCACGTAATTGCAGAGTGATAATAGTTTTATATGTTTAATTAATATTGTACCTTTGCGGCTTGTTTTGCATAAAACTGCTATTGTACTAATTCGAAATATTATAAACAAATTTAATACCTATGAATAAAACAATGATGATTATTTTGCTGATTATAAGCATAATAGGTTTTGCCGGATCGATATTTGTATCTGTTACAGAATTTTCAGCCAGTAATGTAATGCTTTCAGTGTTATTGTTAGCAATCTGTGTTTATTTTGCTTGGTCAATAAAAAAACAATCTAATTCAAAACAATCTAATTAAAAATAATATATAATGAAAAAACTAGTAATTTTATTTGCTCTACTTTTTACAACTGCATTTGCAGTATTTGCTCAAGAGGTTCCACAATTGCCGGTAGACCCAAGTGTTCGAACTGGAAAACTTGATAACGGCTTAACGTACTATATACGTAAAAATGACTATATTCCACAAAGAGCTGATTTTTATATAGCTCAAAATGTAGGTTCTATTTTGGAACAAAAAGACCAACGCGGGTTGGCTCATTTTTTGGAGCACATGGCATTTAACGGAACCAAACATTTCCCCGGTAAAGCAATGATTAATTACTTGGAGACCATTGGAGTACAATTTGGAGGAAATTTAAATGCCTACACAAGTATTGATGAAACTGTGTACCTCATGCGTGATGTTCCTGTTATTAGAACAGGAATTATTGATAGCGCACTTACAATTTTAAGAGATTGGTCAGACGGAATCTCATTGGAAACAAGCGAGATTGAAAAAGAAAGAGGAGTTATTGAAGAAGAATGGCGCAGTAGAGATAATTATATGATGCGTATGTACGAGCAAATTTTGCCTGTAATATACGCAAACGACAAATATGCTGACTGTATGCCGATTGGTAATATTGATGTTATTCGCAATTTTAAACCGGAAACATTGCGTGCGTATTACAACACATGGTATCGTCCTGATTTACAGGGTATAATTGTAGTAGGAGATATAGAAGTAGATCAAATTGAAGCTAAAATAAAAGAAATTTTTGCATCAGCTGATGTACCTGAAAATGCACCCGAAAGAATTTATTATCCTGTTTCTAAAAATGCAGAACCCATAATTGTATTCTCAAAAGATAAAGAAGCTCCAATAACATCTGTAATGATTTCGTATAAGCATGACGTATTACCTGAAAATTTGAAGAGTACCGCTGCTTATGTAATCAATGAGTTTGTAAATGAGTTGATAACCGAAATAATGGATGCAAGATTAGACGAAATAAAACAATCTGCAAATCCCCCATTTACTAGAGCAGGTTCTTATGATAGTGAATTTTTAGTTTCAAAAACTAAAGATGCTTGGACATTGGAAGCAACTACATCAGTAGATAATGTAGCTAAAGCCTTAAAAACCCTAGTTATAGAAAATGAGCGTTTGCGTAGATATGGCATTACTGCATCAGAATTTGAGCGTGCAAAAGCTGATATACTAAAGAAACTCGAAAAAGAATTTAATGATCGAGACAAGCAAAAGAATCAATATTATGTGCAAAAACTTGTAAGTAATTTTATAGACAAAGAGCCGATACTTTCTATTGATATGAAGTATCAGATTTATTCTCAGTTTGCTCAGATGCTGCCATTAGACGCAATAAATCAAATGGCCAAAAAGCAAGAAGATGAAGGCCTTGTAGTATGGATAGCATCACCCGAGAAAGTATCTGCAAACTATCCTGACGAAGCATACGTAAAACATTTGTTGGATAGTATATCAAAAGCCGAAATAACGCCATATCAAGAAGCTGTGTTAAACGAGCCCCTTATTAAAGAATTGCCACAGGCCGGTAAAATAGTTTCTGAAAGCATGAGCAAAGATTCTGTATATGATTATGTCTTGTCTAATGGAGTTACAGTTGAATTCAAACCTACTACTCATAAACAAGATGAGTTGTTATTTACGGCATATAGTAAAGGCGGATTTGCATACGAAAACAAAGCAGATGCTATTACATTAAAACTAATAAATGAATTAGCTTCAATAGGAGGCTTAGGCTCTTATAATGCTATAGATCTAAAGAAAGTATTAGCCGGTAAGAATGTTTCTGTAAAAATTGATATAATTGATTATAGCGAAACTATTACAGGTTCATCATCTATTAAAGATATAGAAACATTATTTCAATTGGTA
>MWBK01000224.1 GCA_002069025.1 Bacteroidetes bacterium ADurb.Bin302
GGAACAGATCGATAAATATCCAGAATTCAGTATGTTTGGTGAACTGCCCTCGTGGGGATTTTATATTCGTCACGCTAAGAATATAAAAATGAAAAATGTAAAATTGAAGTTGACAGAACCAGACTATCGTCCGGCAATTATTATGGACGATGTGAAAGGAGAATCACTTGAACAACTGTTTTTTCCATTAGATAAAAGAAAACAAATTATAATAGTTAATAACTAATAAGAGAATATGATGAGACTAAAATTTTTATTAGCCCTTCTTGGATTAGGATTTATGATGTCCTGCCATACAAAAAAAACAGATTTTGATATCCGTGATTATGGAGCAAAAGGAGACAGTGTTACCGATAATGCCAAAGCCATTCAGGAAGCCATTGATGATTGCAACAAAGCAGGAGGAGGACGAGTTATTATTCCGGGAGACGGAGTGTATATGACCGGTCCCTTTACAGTAGCATCTTACGTAGACCTGCACCTGGAAGCAAATGCTAAGTTATTGGCTAATCCGGATGAGAAGGTGTATAATAAAAGTGCTTTTCGCGATAATAAAGGTGAAGGTATGATGTGGATTAGTGGTACTAACATTGTGCAATTTTCTATTAGTGGAAAAGGTAAAATTGATGGCAATGGCGTTTCGTTTATGGGTAAAGAATTAGAAGATTCTTATGAATTAAAACCTGTACACGAATTTGATCCCCGTCCGCATGTACTTACTTTAATTAATGGTAAAGAAATCCGTATCAAAGATGTTATTATAGGCAATTCGGCTTACTGGACAGTGCACCTCGTAGGTTGTAATGATGTTGTTATTGATGGAATAAGTATTCTAAATAACCTGAAAATTCGCAATGGAGACGGTATCGATGTGGATCATTCAAAAAATGTGCGTATCAGCAACTGTTTCATTGAATCAGGAGACGATTGTATCTGTTTGAAAAATCGTCGTGAATATCAAGATTTAGGACCCTGTGAAAACATCCTGGTAACTAATTGTACCATGACTTCTCGTTCATGCGCTATTAAAATAGGTTCCGAAAATATGGACCGTATCAGTCACGTCGTTGTAAACAACTGTATTATCAGAGACAGTAACCGCGGCATTGGTATTCAAAACCGTGACGAAGGCACAGTAGAAAATATTATCTTTTCTAACATTGTAATTGATTGTAAGTTCTTCTCTAACGTTTGGTGGGGAAAAGCCGAACCTATTTATGTAACAGCCTACACCCGTAAAGCAGGTGATCATAAAGATGCAGGCTGGCGCTTTCCAAAAGGAATGGCCGATTATGAAGTTGGAACAGTTACTGATATCAGTTTCAATAACATAAAGTGCGAAAGTGAAAATGGAGTATTCCTCAGTGCAGAATCAAAAGACAAAATTCAGAATATATATTTTGATGAAGTAGATCTGATGATTTGTAAACGCACCAATTACGAAGGCGGTATATATGATAAACGTCCAAGTAAAGGTGATGATTTTGTGAAAGGGAAAACATACGGATTTTATCTTGATAATGCATCAAATGTAAATATCCGGAATTCTACCGTACGTTGGGGAGATACACGTCCGTCTTATTTTGCCGACACCCTGTTTAGTCAGAACATTGACGGGTTACAAACGTTTAATCTAAAATAATTTAGCATAGAAAGAAAAAGCTAGGGTTTTATAACCCTAGCTTTTCTGATATATCAAGCATTCGTTTAATGGGAAGAACTGCTTTCTTAGCTACTTCACTATCAACTTCAATCTCCGGAAACTCATACTTCAAACAGTTATAGAGCTTCTCCATTGTATTTAAACGCATAAAGCTACACTCATTACATGCACAGGTGCTATCATTGGGTGGAGCGGGAATAAATGTCTTCTGCGGGCATTTCTTTTGCATCTCATGTAAGATACCCGATTCTGTTGCCACAATAAAACGTTGCGCATCACTTTGAACCGCATGTTTCAGCAAGGCTGCTGTTGAACCTACAAAATCAGCCAGTTTTAAAACCACACTTTTACATTCAGGATGTGCCAACACCACTGCATCAGGGTATTGTGCTTTTAACTCCACAATCTTTTCAACAGAGAATTGTTCATGAACATGACATGCACCATCCCAAAGCAACATATTGCGATTGGTAATTGAATTAATGTAATTACCCAGATTCCTATCGGGACCGAAGATGATCTTTTCATCTTTAGGGAAGCTTTCAACAATCTGTTTGGCATTGGTTGAAGTAACCACTACATCAGTAACAGCTTTCACAGCAGCAGTAGTGTTTACGTAAGATATAACCGTGTAACCGGGATGCTCATTGACAAAACGTGCAAAGTCATCGGCCGGACAACTGTCGGCCAGCGAACAACCGGCATTCAAATCGGGTACCAATACTTTCTTATCAGGACAAAGAATCTTGGCTGTTTCACCCATGAAATGAACTCCACACAACACAATGATGTCGGCTGTTGTTTTAGCAGCCCATTGAGCGAGTGCCAGACTATCGCCTACAAAGTCGGCTATATCCTGTATCTCACCCTGCTGATAGTAGTGTCCCAATATCACAGCATTCTTTTCTTTCTTAAGTTCGTTGATTGCTTTTTTAAGATCAATGCTTTTATCCACAGGTTCATCAGCAAAACCCTTTATTAACCATTTCTCTTTATTCATTATAATCTAATTATTTAATCTCTAATCTTTTAAAAATATATGTTAGTGATAATAGGTTGTTAATAGTGTTAGCAAATAGTTTACTTTCTATTTGGATAATAAGTTATTAGTCTTTGACCTTGACTTATTACATCCTTATTAACAACTAAAACAGGCTTTAAGTCTTGATAATAAGTGATATATATATTTAATTAACAACCTGTTGAAAGGTTGCAAAGTTAAAAACTAAAAGAGAAAAATTGAAGAAACACGGTTTAAAAATGTGTTTATGTAAGCTTTGAAAGTTTTTATTAACTTATTTGGATTGTTTATTTATGGGTATCCATATATGTTTTAATGAATAAAGCAACTTATTTTTTGAAAAAGTATTTATGAGGTATTGACAACTTATAAACGAGTATTAACCGATTAGTTAACTGATAAATGGGAGCATAAAATAGAAATGATTAATTTTGCAGCATTATACTTAGAAGAGATCATTATGAGCATGAGAAAGTTAAAAATCACCGAGTTAAATAGAATCAGTACGGAAGAATTCAAAGAAGCGAAGAAATTACCTTTGGTAGTAGTACTTGATGATATACGTAGTTTGCACAACATAGGTTCTGTGTTCAGAACTTCGGATGCTTTTCGTATTGAGCATATTTATCTGTGTGGTATTACAGCTGTTCCTCCGCATGCTGAAATACATAAAACGGCTTTAGGTGCTGAGTTTTCAGTAGAGTGGACGTATGTTCATAACGCTGTTGAAGCTGTTGATAACTTAAAAAGTAATGGGTATATAGTCTATTCTATTGAGCAGGCTGAAGGAAGTATTATGCTCGATGACCTTCAACTGGACAAGCAGCAGAAATATGCCGTAGTACTGGGTAATGAAGTAAAAGGAGTAGGGCAGGAGGTAATAAACCAT
>MWBK01000225.1 GCA_002069025.1 Bacteroidetes bacterium ADurb.Bin302
TGTATATTGCCCATTATTCACACTCTTACCACTACCAATTGTGTATTGGTGTGCGTAAGTCGTTCCGCTTGCTCGATTTGTATCAATAGTTCCATCACCCCAATCAATTGAGTAAGTGCCTGTGCTTGCAACGGTAACGGCAAATGCAACCCCTGTTCCACCATCACTTACTAATAAGTTAATTTCATTATTATTTACGGTTGAAATATCAATCCAATCGGGATGCGGTTGCCATCCACCACCACCTGTCTCAATATCGTCAATATAATCAGAATATGTATCCAATTTAGCATCAGAGGGAACTGTAACGCCTTTATTTTCAATTGCAGTCTTAATTTCTGCTTTTGCATCTTGTAATCTTGATATTTGACTTGCTATACTCATATTCCCGCCAATAATGTTTCAACGCCTGTTAATAAATCATCTATCTTGTCTAATGCTAATTGCACGGTATTATCAGTCCCCGCTAATGCTACAAAGTTAGTAGTCACCACACTAACAGCACTCGCAGGAATTACTACCCAATTACCCTGTCCATTTATAAATTTATTAGCATCATTAGGTAATTTAGGCAATAACCCGTGAGCACTTATTGATGCGTTCAAAGTTGTTTCATCAGAAAAAGATAAATCGTCTTCTGTAAGTGAAGCGTCTTTGATTTGTGTGCCTGGAATTTGAGTTTGTACCATTTTTTTAATACCAATAATCAACTAATAATTTCTCACCACTCAAAGGTGCTGATAACATCGTAATTGTTGCACCGCTAATTGTATAATCATTACCTGCCCCCGCTTGCAAACGTATACCATTCCTAAATAATTTCTCTGAACCTGAAACAGGTGTATTTGCAAGTGTAAATGCCGTATTACTGCCGTTAATATCGCCCGTTGGCACTTCACCTGACGCCTCGCTTTTGCCTGCCCTATTCCCTGAGATCCAAGTATCTAATTTACCACTTGCATCTGCAATTGGTATTTTACTCGCTGTTGGAGTTGCTGTTGCATTTGCAGGGTCTTGAACTACTTTACTTGAAGCGTCTAATGAAGCATAACCACTTGCCGCTCCTTTTTTTGCTGTATTTTCAGGGGTAAATCCTAACGCACTTTGCTTATTATTAAATGTATTCCAATCCGTTGAACTCAATAAGCCAGTCAATGCACTTGTTGCTACACGTGTTGCATTGGTATGTTCAGTTGAAGTTAAATGATAATACTCACCTGTTGTTCCACCTTGAATTGCTGATAATAAGTTATGCTCATTTATAGTTGCGGACATTCTAATCCACCTTCCAGGACTGGCATCACTTGCTATATTTGTAGGTCTAATTACAGTTGTGTCATTTGACGTCGCCGATGATTCTGCGTCATATCTATATAAACCTAAACTTTCAGCATTGATAAGCATTTTGTCAGCGTAATCTGTAAGTGCTTTAAGTGCTGTTAAATCTGCAACGGGCGCGTGGATTGAACCGCCCATACCACTTACAGCGGTATCTAATTGTGTTTTAGTTACTGCGTCCTGAGCGTTTGTTCCATTTGCCAAATTGACTATTTTATTATTCAGTAAGTCCAGATTTGCATCCACTTGGACTTGCGAGCTTGTTCTAATTTTTGTTGTTGCCATTTTATTTCCTTAATTTAAATTTCTATTTTCCCATCTTTGATACGTTTATTCTTAACTACAAAATTATCATTTTTTATATCAATAATACCAAAACCGTGATTCCAGTTATTCACAATAGAATATCTCGGGCTTAATCCACATAAACAGCCTATACTCCAAGCTGTAATATCTTGGTCTTCTAAATTCTTTACTCTTGATACATCAGTAATATGATGATGTCCAAATATTACATTATAAAATGCACGGAGTAATTTATTGCGTGCTGGGTATATCGCACCACCAGCTCGTATTTCGTGTCCGTGCAAAATCATTAAAGATACACCATCTATCTTAATTTTATCCATTTCGTTAATACAGTCAATACCACGCTCTTTCAAATGCAATAATTGATATAAAGATAGTTGTTCAATATTCGTAAATTCTACTGCATTACGCCATATAAAATCTGATAATCGCATTTCGTGATTGCCCATACGATATATAATTCGTTTGAATTTATATTGTAAATAATCTAAAAATTGATTACCAATTTTGATTTCATAATTCAAATCACGCATACGACCATCCCTGTTGAATTTCGATAATGAATACAAATCCATCATATCACCATTAATGATTAATGTATCTATATCATTATCCTTTAAATCATTGAGTGCAATTTCAATTGCTCTGTTATCTTGATATGGTAAATGTATATCACTTATAATTCCAATTCGCTTTGCATTCTGGATAATATATAACTCAGGTTCTACATAAGAACTTTCAGGCATTTGCGGACCTGCTACTAAAACCTCACTCTTCTGTCGCATTTCAGTTTTCTGATATTCTAAATGAAAATCTCTTATTCTCTTCCGCAAACTATCCGTTGGTGAATTATAGAATATGCCAGGTGATTTTGATAAAAGCTTTGCTAATTGTAATGTAGATATAAATTTATTTTCTTCTTTGTCTAATATACGGCGTACTGCCTCACGCTCCTCTTCTGTTAATTGATATTGTTGCATATTGTATCATTTTAAGGTATTATAATTTCTTCTAATCTATACCAAAACTTATAATTCGGTATCATTGGGTCTACAAAATTAATCTTGTCTTTTTCTAATTCAGATAGTCCTGGAAAAGTTGTGCCTTTTTTCACGCCCCATACCCTTATAGTGTTAGCATCTAAAACATTATACCAAGGCACTACATCATTATATAATGGTTGGAAAGACTCCAAATGATTATAAGGATCACCATAATTATCCCGTACTTGATTTAATTGCAATATAAAATTATATAATTTTGCTTCTTCTAATTGCCAATTATGTGCAATATCACCATACCATATTTGCCCATATTCTGTGTCATATTGGCTTCTGACAGTCAATATAACATAACCAACTTTCACTCGTGGCGGTCTCTGCGTAGGTATTTCATTAGGATCAATCTCGATAACCACATTGCGTGATTTTAATAAACGATCTACACCATCTAATGCACCAGTTTCGTAATCAGGCAATTGTCCTGTTTTACTACGCACCCGCCCACGCATACCATATCCAAATTCAATCTGCCCTAATGTTAAAAACTCATCTAACCATATTGCTTTCTCGCCTGATACACGCATACCAGTCTCATATCTTACTGGTGGTGTGTTACCTGTATTTACTCCATCAGGATCTGATGTAACAAATATCGGGTTGGTAGGATGTATATTTTCTTGATTAAATGTAATATACCGAGTTACATCATAATAATTATTATCATCAGGTGCAATTAATCGAAATCGAGCTGACCAGGTAGAAGTTAAAGGCATATAATCAGGATCATCAATTAATCGAAACGCATATTCTTTTAAATGCGTTAGAGTTGTTCCAGGTGCTGAATCAAGGTATCCCCTTTCTGCATTAAAAGGTGTCCATCCCACATCACCCGTAGGATTTAAATTATACTCTACATTATATACCGTATATTCATCTTCATAAATACGATCCCACCGAATATTAAATAAATCGGCATATCCATAAGTGTCTTTATCACTACCTTCAGGCACAATATCTGATACAGATGGAATTGTAATACGTACAGCAATATATCTGATTTTGCAATTTGCTATCGCAAAATGTGCGGGTGTAGTTGCATCCTCAATTTTAATTCGGAAATTATCATTATAATATACTGTTGGATCTGCTGTATGCCCAATATAATCCTCTGCTTCCGAAGCTGTCATTGTATATTGATATGAATACCCAGCTGTGCTAGTTGCAATATTAATCCAATTTGCACCTCCATCCACAGATATATATATATTGTATATAGTACCTGGCGGGTCATAAGTATCTGTCCAGGTTATTGTTGTTGTTGTATTAGCCGATGTCTGAAATTTTACATCAATAAATTGCGGGTTTGTTATCTCTATCATTTTTTATATCTCCTTAATTATTTGCCCAACTGGCATCAGGATATTCCGATGTGTTCGTTGGTTCAATCCTATGTAATATAAATGAGAATGTGCGTGTATAATTTGCTTTACTGAAAGCATTAGGATCATTCATATATGTAAAATTATGGACTAAACCTAACTCTTCATTTTCATAACTATACGTATTAGGAAATCTCAATTTGCAATCTCTGGCATCATCGCCTGGGTTCCATTTATACCAGCCTGGACTGTCTGGATCTGCAGAATTTAAACTTTGTGGCACCGTTACCATAATAGGTACTGATGAAAATAATCTAATAGCGTTGCCACTTAATGGATGATGATGTATTAATGCCTCAAAACCAACCGTGCCATAAAAATCAGAACCATTTTGTGTTTTACCCGTACTAATCGGATTAATTTGTAAAATATAATCGTGCTGATGTAATAAATTCCAATTATGGAATATATCCATATATATTGAAGAACCATAATATATAGGATGTTCTTGCGATAACCCATCCTGCTCATAATCCGCATCTAATGCTCCAATATGCCGTGTAGCATCTGTATTAGGTGGTCTATATGCAAATGATACAATTCCTAAAATACTTGTAGGTAATTCAATGCCTGGCGTATATCCAACTGACGCATTTATACGAACATCGTGATTACTTAAATATTCAAAATATACATTCGTGCCTGGCACAACTTGACTGCGAGTTAAAAACTCATCAGGCATTTGTGCTTTTTCACCCGCTATACGTACACCTAAATCTCTCCGCTTAGCTAACTCTGACATTTATCTATCTCCCCATATTTACAAACTTAATAAATTATATTTAAAAACTATGTTAGTCCTTACTTGACGCAATTCTTCGTTAATCCAATATAACTGTTGCGTATATGAATAACCTCGATAATATTTTAAATCGGGTTTATAAATCCCGTGTATAATAATACGATTATTATCCAATCCCTCCACTCTCGGTATGAAATCTTGATGGGGCAATATAGTGGGACTTACATCAGCACCATCAGATACATCAATTTCCATTAAATCTACTAATTGAATAATAAAATTATTCTTATCCTTTAATCCCCAATTATGTTCTATTAATTTATATATATACCAACCGTAATATCCATTCGCTGGCGTATAAGCATAATAATCATATAAATATCGATTG
>MWBK01000226.1 GCA_002069025.1 Bacteroidetes bacterium ADurb.Bin302
CAAATGCTATGAATAAATATACGGTTTGTATGCGCTGTATCATTGTATTTATGATATTTAAATGTGAAAGAAAAGAAATTTTTACGGATTCATGTTGTTAACGTAAAATTAAAAAAAAATCCGTGAGGCTTTGCCTCGCGGATTTTGTGCTTCTTTTTGCTAAAAATTATTCAGCAACAACAGCAGCAGAATCAGCAACTACAGCAGCAGCAGAATCAACAATAACTTCTTCTACAGGTGCAACAACTTCTTCTACAACAGCTTCTTCAGCTTCTTCTTGAGCAGCCTCTTTGTTACAAGATGCAAATGCAACAGCAACGATGGCAGCAGCGAACAACACTAATTTTTTCATTTTTGTAATTTTAAAAATTAAACAATGATTGTTTTCTTATTTCGCAACAAAGGTATTCATTATTTCAGTGTAGTTATTACTCTAATACTAAATTTATTTGTTATTTAATGTTAAAACGATGTTTTGTAGCATTGTTTTGATGTTAAATATTCAAATTTGTATAAAGATAACGTTTGATACTGCGTTTTGGTGTCTTGTCGAACTCATTCGGATATAAAATTATCTTAGAAATATTCTCGTAATTTGCCACCATACTATTAAGTTGCTTGCGATTTTCTTCCATAATAATATCTAAGTCGGAATGTGAGATATTAGATGCATCAACTGCTTCATAATCAGGATATACTAAGCCGAATAGTTTTCCGTCTTTGTCAATTACAAGGCTCTCCATAACAAATGGAAGGTTGTTTAATTTTTCTTCAATTTCTTCCGGATATATATTTTGCCCGCTTGCACCTAATATCATGCTTTTGCATCTTCCTTTTATAAATAGATTGCCTTCTTTGTCAATGGTACCCATATCTCCTGTTCTCATCCATCCGTCTTCTTTGAATATGTTTTTTGTGGCTTCTACATTCTTATAGTATCCGCTCATCACGTTTTCGCCTCTAACGCATATTTCGCCGACTATATTGTATGGATCCTTAGAGTCAATCATAATCTCCATTGTATCAAGAATTTTGCCGGCCGAGTATGGAACAAATTTGTCGTGTGGTGAATAGCATATAAGAGGAGCACATTCTGTCATACCGTAGCCGACAGTAAATTTAAAGCCGATTTTTCTTAAAAAATCCTCAACTTCTTTATTTAGAGGTGCACCTCCAATAACAACTTCTCTGAATTCATTTCCAAATGCTTCATTAAGTTTCTTGTTAATTTGTTGATATATCTTGTCATCTAACAATGGAATACTTAATGCGAGTCTCATACTCATTTTGTTCAATGCAGGTTGAAGCTGTTTCCTATATATTTTTTCCATTATAAGCGGAACAGTAAATATAACTTTAGGTTTTATTTCTTCAAAAGCCTTCATCAATACTTTAGGACTCGGAATCTTGTTTAGTAGATAAGTGTGTGAACCTACGCATGTAGCTGTTAAAAAGTCGAATGCCATACCATATGCATGTGCCAGAGGTAAAAATGCAAGTACTTTATCTCCTCTTTGTAGTAGTTGTGTTCTTATTCCGAATGTGATATTGCCTGCAAGTGCATTCCCGCTAATCATTACACCTTTACTAAAACCTGTAGTTCCCGAAGTGTAGCTGATCATTGCCAGTTCTGCATTATCGCGCTCTGTATATTTAACGTGTTCCTGTTTATAGCCTTGTGGATAGCGTTTGTTGAAATTGTCTGTTAATGAATTCATGATTTTCTGAATGTATTCTCCATCTTTTTGGTGAATGCATCTGAAATCGTTAAGTGAAAAAACGGCTATAAGATTATTCATTTTTTCCTCTTCAAGTGTATCCCATATTTTGTCGCTACAGAATAGCATTTTAGATTCTGAGTGATTAACAATATGGTGTACATCGTTTGGGTTGAAATCTTGCAAGATTGGTACTATTACTGCTCCGTATGTTACAACAGCTATGTATGTAATGGTCCAATTAGGTGTATTTCTGCCAATTAGAGCAATTTTATCGCCTTGCTCAACTTTTGCACTTTCAAATAACAAGTGGAGTTTTGCAATTTGATTTGCGGCCTCGCTGTATTTGAAGGTTTGATTCTTGTAGTAGTTAGTGTAAATTGGATAATCCCAGTTTTCTTTAAAACTGTGTTCAAATAGCTTAATAAAATTTTGTTCTATCATTTTTGCACACTTTTGATTAATTTGTGCAAAAATAGAAACAATTTATTGATTGGACAAAAAAATATCTTTGAATTGCTTGTTTTTATGTCTGAAGATATAGTAAAAAACTATTTATTGTGCAGAAATTTTATGTTATTTCAGATATATTTATTTGATTTGCAATATTTTACAATAAAAATTATAAAAACGATGAGGATACACTATAAAATTAACAATTCAATGTTTGTTGATTCGGCAAATGCCTTAAATCTAATAACTAAGTGTTGGGTAGTGGGTGGGTGAAGAAAATTATTCCAAACCATTCAATTCTTTTAGCCAAATGTTTGCTGAGGCATCGCTGGGCATGCGTAAATCACCACGAGGAGATAATGCAATAGAACCTATTTTAGGGCCATCGGGAAGGCAGTTACGTTTAAATTGCTGACTAAAGAAACGCTTATAGCAAATCTTAAGCCATTTTAAAATAGTAGCCTTTTCGTAAAGAACATCGTCAGAAACTTCTTTTTCAGAAAAAGCTGTTTCAGCCAATGCCATTATTTTTGACGGAGAAAATCCAAAACGCAGCATATAATAAATAAAGAAGTCATGTAATTCGTACGGTCCGACAACATCTTCAGTTTTTTGCACAATCTCGTCATTATCGCCTTTGGGCAATAACTCAGGGCTAATAGGCGTATCAATAATATCAGCCAAGATAGCCTTTGTTTTAGTATCGTGCAGCGTAGCGTATGCATTTACCAAACTGCGAACCAATGTTTTAGGTACACCTACATTAACACCATAATGAGAAATATGGTCACCATTGTATGTACACCATCCAAGAGCAAGCTCACTCAAATCTCCGGTACCAATTACAATGCCGTTAGTCTTGTTTGCCATATCCATCAATATCTGTGTACGTTCGCGAGCTTGTGTGTTTTCATAGCAGATATCATGGACTGAAATATCGTGATTAATATCTTTAAAATGTTGGATGCAAGCGTCTTTAATAGAAATAGTGATTGAAGTTGTATTTAAAGACTCCATCAATTTTATAGCATTACCCATAGTTCTTGATGTAGTTCCAAATCCCGGCATGGTTACACCCATTATATTTTTTCGGTCGTAACCAAGTTCGTCAAAAGCTTTTGTTGCTACAAGCAAGGCAAGCGTAGAATCAAGTCCTCCGGAGATTCCTATAATAACGTTGTTACAATTTATATGTTCCAACCTTTTCTTTAAGCCTGCCACTTGGATATCCATAATTTCAGAGCATCTTTCATCTTTTTCCGGTCCGTTATTAGGAACAAAAGGTCTGCGCTCAATTGGATATACAATTTGGTCAGGTTTTAAATCAATATTAGATGATATGTATCTAACAGGCGTATAATACGATGATTTTGCATCAGCATAACTACTCTGTTTCATACGGTCATATCTTAAACGCTCAATATCAATATCTGAACATATTAGATCTTGATCACATATAAATCCGTTTTCTGATAAAATACGACCATTTTCTGCAATCATGCAATGACCGCTAAAAACTATATCACTAGTTGATTCTCCATTGCCGGCATTACAATAAACATATCCGCAAATAGCTCTTGCCGATTGTTGTCTGATTAAGCGTTGTCTGTACGCACGTTTTGAAACTAGTTCGTTGCTGGCAGATAAATTAAAGATGATGTCAGCACCTGCCAAACACAAAAATGAACTAGGAGGAATAGGTGACCATAAATCTTCGCATATTTCAATACCGAATTTAAAATTGTCGTTTATATTGAAGATTAAATCAGTTCCGACAGGAACATTTTGTCCGCACAATTTAATAGAGTCAGAGCTAAGCATATCAGCAGGACAAAACCAACGTTTCTCGTAAAATTCGTTGTAGTTTGGCAGTAAACTTTTGGGTACAATGCCGATTATTTGTCCTTGATTAATTACAATAGCACAATTGTATAGATTGTTATCAATAATTAGAGGACTGCCAATAATAATACACATTTTTTTATGCGCAGTTGCCTGTATTATATGCGATATTGCATCTTTACAAGCTTCAATCAAAGAGTTTTGAAAGAATAAATCCGCACAAGTATATCCGGAAACACACAATTCAGGAAATACGACTATATGAGAGCATTCGTCATCTGCTTTGCAAACAGCTTCGCAAATGGCATCTGCATTGGCAATAGTATCAGCTACTATTGTTTTTGGAACAGCTGCACAAACTCGTATTAATTGATATGGTGTATTTAGCATAATTTAGATTTTTGTAACAAGAAATTCTGTGCGGCGATTTTCTTTACGACCTTCTTCTGTTTTGTTTGATGCTACAGGATTATCATATCCATATCCCTTTGAAGTTAATCGTCCTTCTTCTATACCATTTTGAATTAAATAATCTACTACTGATTTTGCTCTAAAGTTAGATAAGTTTTTATTGTATGCTTTAGAACCTACGTTATCGGTGTGTCCCGATATTTCAACATGCATTGTAGGATTCTCTTTCAATAGTTTAATAACATTATTCAACTCTATGATAGATTCATCATTTAGATCAGCTTTGGCAGTTTCAAAGAAAATATTCTTAAGTACGATATTTTTGCCTATAGCAATCTTTTTAAGAATAATATCTTTGTCGATCTCTTGAAATTCTGATTGTTCAGGTAAATCAAAGTTTTCAGAATGGAATAAATATCCCGGATAACTAACAGAGATACCATAATTCAAGCCTCCGAGAAGTATAACTTCGTAATTTCCGGTACTATCAGCTTCAAAAGTTGCAATGATTTGTTGTAATTCATTATCAGCCAATTCAATTTTTGCTTTTAGAAGTAGGCTATCATCTCCCATAATAATACCTTTCATCAAAGTTACTTTTGAACTATCAATATTAGCCTCTTGTTGAATATTAATTCCGGCTAATAATTTATCTCCAATAGTACCTGCGGGTGCATCAAAATCTTCTGCAAGTTCTTTTGGAAGGATGTAAGTAAGTGCATATATATCCATGCCACCTTTGCCGCCATCTCGGTTTGAAGATATGTATGCCTTTAAGTCTTTGTTGGTAGGAGTGTAAAACACATCATCAAAAGCTGTGTTTATAGGAGTCCCAATATTTTCCGCTTGTCCCCATTTCCCATTACTTAATGTTGTTTTAAATATATCATATCCACCCATAGAGTTATGACCGGTTGACGAAAAATATATGGTCGAGTCATTTACAAATACAGGAGCTGTTTCGTCATATTCAGTGTTAACCTGATTACCTAAATTCTCCGGTTTTGTCCACTTTTTACCATTTTTATTTACTATAAAAAGATCTTGTTCACCTAAACTCTTTTTGCCTTCGCTAGAAAATACTATTTGCTCACAATTTGAGTTAAATCCAATTTTTCTGACACGATTTTTCCAAAATTTAAGTTTGCCTGATTTTCTCCATTTACCGTCCTTGTTTTTGTAAATAAGGATAGCTGATTTATCTCCGTCATAAACATATTCTGTATTGCCGTTATCGGTTTGTGCAACAACATCAATATGAGAAAATTTTCTTTTTTTTGCGATATTCTCGTATGGAGAGTCAAATGTTCCATCAACGCTTTTGTTTGCAGACAAAGAGTGCTCACGACGCTCTCCTGAAGATAATAATGTTGCATTAGTGTAACTTATTGTTTTACCATTTGGGTTGCAAATAGTATTGTATTCATCTGCAGAAGTGTTGATTGCCGAAACATTGTCAATAAATAGGGGGTTTTTAATTTTTTCTAAACTTAATCCGGACTGACATTCTTGTATACGTTTATCTGTTTGTTTAATTTTAGCAATTGTTTTTTTGTTCTGTTTGCCCTTACTTAGAATGTCTTTGTGATTCTGATATGAAACTATAGCATTGTCAAATTGATTGTCTAATTGATATGCAGTTCCAAGTTTCCAATATATATCAGGAAATTGTTTGTGTGTCGAATCTATGTCAGCAACTGCATCAAAGAAAGTAATAGCTTTTGTTTTAGAAAAACCAGTCAAATAACAATTACCTAATTTGTAGCATAAAGAAGCATCTCCTGCATAAAGATTGTAAGCAGTTAAGTATTGACCGCAGGCCTGATATTTTTTCTCATCTTGAAGACGATAAAATTTATCACCTTGTTTTACCGCTGTTTTGTATGATTTTAGCGAATCTTTGCTAAGCGGAATATTAGTTTTGGCAGCGAATAAGAAATTACATGCCAAAGTGCAAATTAGTATGATAGATATTTTTTTCATGGCTAAGTTATTCACATTGTTTAGTAAAATATTCAGATGCATTTTTAACTCCTAGTTTGGCGGCTGCTTTTAAATCATTACACGAACCATTCTCGTCTCGTAGTAATTCCCTAACTATAGCACGATTCAGATACGCATCACCATAGTTAGTGTTTATTTCTATTGCACGGTTGTAATTGTCTATTGCTGTTTCTAATTTATTTTGTTTATAATAAGCCGAGCCTCTGTTATTGTATGCAGCTGCATAATTTTTATTTATCGCTATTGCTTTGTCAAAATCCGCAATTGCAGAATCGTATTGTGCAGTTAAACTATATATGAGTCCGCGTGCGTTAAACACTTCAGCACTTTGAGGGTTGTCTTTTGCTAATTTATTGAGAAGTGATATGCTATTTACCGTATCTGCTGAAATTTTCCAAGTTAAAGTTGCAATATTAAGTTTGGCTTGAAAATTTGATGAATCATTTATTGCTAAAATTTTGTAATCATTCATTGCGGCTTCAAGTTGCCCGATGTATTGACGGCAATTCCCTCTTTCTAGTAATGCAGAAGCATTGTCCGGACTGATATTTAATATGTTGGAGTACTCTTCTTCTGCCAATGCGTATTCGCGTTTGTATTGAAGTAGGGCTGCTTTATCTAATCTTGCGTTAATATTAGACGGATTTAATTCTATAGCTTTATCTACATCTGTTAATGCGTTTTTAATATCATCCAAATAAAACATGATTTTACCTCTTATTAAATAACATTCAGAAGCAGTTTCATTGTTTGCCTGTCTTATAGCTACATTTAAATCACTTATAGCTTTATTATAACGTTCACTTTCAAAATATGCGATTGCTCTGTTGTAATAAGCTTTTGTAAATGTAGTATCCTCCGCAATTGTAGCAGTGAATTTAATTATGGCATCATCATATTGTTTTTGGCGCAACAAATCGATGCCTTCGTTGTAAATAGCTTCGGCAGGTGGTAATTGTAATGTACTTACCACAACTGCTTTTTTTGCTGAACCTACTAAGCTTGCAGCAAAAATGCAGATTCCCATTAGTAATAATCTCATTTTCATCTCGTTTTAGTTTGTTTTAAGTGTTGTTCCCATTTCCATGCAGAAAGCAATGTGTCTTCCATGCTCTTCTCTGCATGCCAGCCTAATTCATTATTCGCGAGTGACGCATCAGCCCACACTTTTTCAATATCACCTTCTCTACGACCTACTATCTTGTAGTTTAACTTTACACCTGTAACTTTTTCAAATAAAGATATAACTTCTAATACAGTAGTTCCTCTGCCGGTTCCTACGTTGAATGCTTCAACAGCACTTTTCCCTTTTTTATCAAGTAATCTTTTAACAGCTGCTACATGGGCTTTGGCTAAGTCTGTAACATTTATGTAGTCGCGGATACAAGAACCATCAGGAGTGTTATAATCATTTCCAAAAACTTGTAATTGTTTACGTATGCCTGCTGCAGTTTGTGTTACGTATGGAATTAAGTTTTGAGGTACACCTATTGGAAGTTCGCCTATTTCAGAACTTTCGTGAGCTCCGATAGGGTTAAAATATCTTAGCAGTATAGCATTTATATGTGGATTTGCGTGTGCAGTATCCGTAATAATTTCCTCGCATATTTGTTTTGTGTTACCGTATGGAGAAAGTGCAGGTTTAATTTCTGCTTTTTCTGTTACAGGAAGAATGTCAGGTTGACCATATATTGTACATGATGAAGAAAACACAAGATTTTCAACATTGTGCTTAATCATTAATTCCATTATGTTTAGCATGGATTTAAGATTATTTCGGTAGTACATTAAGGGTTTAATAACAGATTCACCAACAGCTTTACTAGCAGCAAAATGTATTATTGCAACTATGTCTTTATGTTTTGTAAACAATAAATCCATGTCATTAATATCTTTGCAGTCTATTTGCTCAAAGACAGGTCTTTTACCTGTAATCTTTTCAATTCCATCTAGTACTGC
>MWBK01000227.1 GCA_002069025.1 Bacteroidetes bacterium ADurb.Bin302
GTTCACTATAACGACAAACTGAGTAATAGTATATCTAGCAATTTAAATTATAAATACAATAACCTACATCTTAACTTGCTCTCAACCAACCAACAACAATTTCGATTAAATAATATTTTCTACAGCAATTACCAATCTACAATAACTAATAACAGAGCAAATACACACAGGGGGATTATAAAAACAACAGTAAAGCTCTCAAATTCAAGTAATTTAATATTTGGGGTTGACTTAAGCAACAATACAAAAGCAATCAATAATAATACTACCTCCAGCCTTTTCGCAGATACTATCTCGAAATTAAATTCACAACAACGTTCGTTAGTTGCCAATGGTAATGACAGAACTTTTAATATTAATCTATTATGGCAAAAGAGAATAAATACAAATGTCACATTTTCTATTTCTTCAAAACTGCTAAACAATTGGAATCGGTTTAATGGCTTCATAACCGCTAACGACAGTTTGTTTAGAAACAACATGCTCAATAAAGATTCACTGACTAACCAATTAAAGAATGATTCCAATGAAAATGTTTCCGCTAACACTAAAGCAATACTTACAGTAGTTTTAAATCCATTGTCAACGTTCGCATTTACAACTAATTATACCTTTAACAAAAGCCAATCTACTCTATCATCGTTTAATAAAATGCCTAACGGAGATTATTCTCGTAAGGATTCTTTATACAGTGGAATTTATGACGTTTCAGGGCATAATACAAGTTTAGGTTTGACCTACATTTTCGCTAATACAAAGATTATAAGTACAACCACTATTGAAACTGGGATTTCCTCAATTAATCAAATGTATCAGAAAGAAAATCCGTTCCTACAAAAACGCTTTCTTTTTTTTCCAAGTACCAATTTAACGTACAAATTTAAAAGCCAACATTCAATTATTTTCGATTACTCTGGAGCCACTATCCTACCCCAATTAAATCAACTACAACCTATACTAACGAATATTGACCCGCTTAACCAATTAGTTGGCAACCCAGCACTTAGCCCTGCCTTCAGAAATAGTTTCTTTATATCCTATATCAATTTTAACTCTTCAAAGCAAAAGAATTTCTCTTTTGAGGGCTCATATAGTTTTGACATTAACGGATTTTCAACCAGCGATAATATAGATGAATTTGGGAAAAGAACTTATTCACTAATTAATCTACCACGAAATAAAAGAGTATCAATTTATAGTTCCTATTCCAAAAGCATGTTCTCTAAACTAATAGAACTTAATATAATTGCTAGAGTAAATGGTGGAGAAAATTCTAAAATATTAAATGGATTAACAATTCTAACAAGATCTATTAATTACGGGCTTACCATAAATCCTTCAATTTACCAACAGGATAAGTTTAGTACAGAACTAAAAACAAGTTTAGAATTAAATTCAGTTAAATCCCTTAGCCCCAACATTGAAAAAGATCAATACTTAAATTTTGTATTTCAACCAGCAGTGTCTGTCAATCTCCAAAAATTTACTGTTCTTAAAATGGATTGGTTTGTTACCAAATACCCTACCAATAGAATTTATGGGAATGCGCAATCAATTTCACTTTTAAATTTATCAATCACTCATTCGATCTTTAAGCAAAGGTCATTCTCTTTTCAGTTTTATGCAAAAAATATATTGAATAACGATACTGGTTTATCGAGATATGTAAATAATAATTACTCTACCCAAACAACCTATAATACTATTGGAAGATATTTTATGCTTTCTATAAATTATCTCTTTTCACAAACAAGTAAATCACAAACAAAATGAAAAAGACATTGATAATAATTTTTATGGCTTTAGCATGGTCAATAAGTATAAACAACTTAATGGCTCAAAAATCTGATTTTTTTAAAGTAGGAACCATTGAATACGAGCGTAAACAAAATATAATGGCAACATTTAATTATGACCCAATGTTTAATGTTTTTGTAGAAAAAACAGGCTCAGAAATTTATATCACTTTTTTTACATTAACCATTGAACCTAACCAATCAATTTATCAATTGGGTAAAATCAATGGACCAGCAAATCAATTTCCAGATTTACCGGCAGATAACAATATTATACATTACGATTTTAAAGAATCTAAAAAGATTGTTCAAAAAAATACAGGTGGCACAACATATTCGATAACAGATGATGAAAGACAAATTCAATGGAAATTAACTGAGGAAATAAGGGAGATCGCGGGTTACACTTGCAGACGAGCAAATGCAATTATTCTTGACTCTATTTATGCAGTTGCCTTTTATTGTGAAAAGTTTCCCTATCAAATAGGTCCAGAATCATTTGCAGGCCTTCCAGGGTTAATCCTTGGAATATCTCTTCCTTCAGAACATATTTCGTGGTTCGCAACTAAAGTTACTCCAATGAACGAAATTCCAAAAATAACTGCCCCAACACAAAAAAAGGTAATTACCAACAAAGACTATAGAACAATGCTAGAAAATACAGTACTAAAATTTCCAAAATTGGGTCCCATTTTGTTTAAAAGGGCCTTATTGTAATTCAACCAAATTGAAACCGCTGGTATGGACAACAAAAAATTAAAAGAAAAGGTATTAATTGGTTTGGCTAACAGACAAACTTTAGTAAAATATAATAGAGGCATTGTTTTAATCACTTCAAGACGCTGACAATGTAGATTTGAATACTTAAAACTTTATGCAATTTTTGGCTGCCGCCTGTTTTATTGCACATCGCGAAAAAAATAATGATATAAGAGTAATAATAGTAACAAATGATAAACGCATTTATTTATTATTAAGCAGAAGCATTAAATTGCTTTATTCGATTTTGTAATTCTGTCAACCGTTCTATTACTACTTTAAAACTTGTTGCTTCTCCTCTAAACATATTTGCCTTCATCAGCTCATAGTCCTCACCATACTGTTGTAGCAAATCGCCAACTGGTAAAAACTGTAAAGTCTCTCTACCGTGAAGGTCATAGCTTACATTTTGCTGCCTAATGAAATGTCTACGATGTGCAATAAGTTGGTCATACAATTGCTGATCTGAAATAGCCGCTCGTCCAAAATCAGTATCCATAGTCTTCTCTAAATCATGCAAGTGCCTAGACATGCGTACTGTTCTAATTTTATCTCTAGGTTTTGTAAACTCTTCATGCAGAAGAAATACTTTCTCTAGGAAAGTGATACGAGGATCGATTGCTTGCACAGTGAATGGATCACCAGCATACCCATTCCCTGGAATAGCTTCATCAATCAATGAGCTAACCTCTCGTTCATGTGCTGGCTCAATCAGTGAACGCACACTAATTTCTATTTTAACAGGTGGTAATAGATACTCATTAGCTTCTAACACAGTTGGATAATCAATGTATATAGCTTGGGGGTCTGTATCGGGCCTATTAGCTAAAATTGGCTCTGCATAAATTTTAATTGTACCTTTCTCTACACCAAGATTATACATTTCTTGCTCTACAGCTTCCATAAATTCTGTACTAGTAAACTTTGCCCCTTTCTTCTTAAGCTGTTTGATTTTAAAGTTGGAGATTTCTCCTCCAAATCCGAGAGCTTCGCGATTAATTGCAAGGTCAATATCTTCTGAAAACCGTTCTATTAATCCCCAACCTTTGCTAAGGCTTGTTCCTCCCTTGAAAACAAAAGCTGCTGCATACGGCAAAGAAAATATGGCACGCAACACCATACTGACCCAGTAGTCCTTTTCTACGGCATTGTCCACAATCCCTTTCTCTTCGGCTACATTAGCCAAAATGGTAAGTTGTTCTTCTTTTGTAAGCTTAGTAAAATTCATAATGCAAGTCTTTGTTTAATCCATTGCGGGGCAATGCTGTAATCGTATTTGATTTCATCAGGACTACCATATTTTTCAATGGCTTGTTTTATGATTGCAACCTGTTCATCTGTCACGTTATCTTTCCCTAATTCTTTCATGGCAGCGACTATAAGTGGAAACAAGTCTGTCTTGTAGGCAAAATTGCGAGGTGCGCTGCGCTTGAATATGATTTTACGGTTCCCGATAGTAAGTTCCCTTGCTGTGGCATCTGTCAAATAGACTGCATTCATCGTGACCTGTGTGGAAAGTCCCAATTTGTTCAATGCTGTCAATCCACTAGGTATAATACGAGCCTTATCCTTTTCCGCTATGGCGTATGCGATATCTTCTATAGAGGGACGAAGTACACCGAACTTATTCTGTAATGGATATAAATATAGACCTTGAGAAAGACGAATGAGCACACCCTCTTTCTCTAATCGGGAAAGCGCACGAGTAACTAGCCCATCATTATTCAGATGGGCAAAATCACTCACCATATAAAGCCTGTTCGGTCCGTTTCGGTTTATAATGTTTCGTATTTCCTTCGTCAGTATCGTCTTCATATCCACAATGATTCTAGTTGCAAAGATACGATATTACTCTTGATGTAGCAATAAAATGTCCGAAATTCTTAAAGAAAATCGGACATTATAGAATGTACTAGCAATGCGTACAACAGAATCTATTAATTAGGATTTAAAATATGGTTATTAGAAATTACAATCAATTGTTTACAACATCGTGTAAGAGCAACATATAAGTGCCTTTTGTCATTAAAACGATGCGCATTTAAAACAACAACCGTATCAAACTCAAGGCCTTTAGTAAGCAATGTTGTACCTATTACTTTGCCTTGAATTTTACGGCCTTTTCTTCTCAATATATTGCGATTGCGCTCTATTGATTCTGCTGCAGAAACGCCAAGACGATCTGCATCTCGGAGGGCATTGCATATATCATGTAAAAAATCCTTTCGATACACTTTCATATCAGGAATGTTTTCAATGGCCTCAATTAGAGAGGCAATGTTAGTATATGATTTCTTTTCCTTTAAGTCTGTAATAATAGTTTCCAAAGAGCTTCGGATCAATTGGTCTGCAACTAATCTTTTGCTTTTTAATTGACCTGTATTTTTGAACCAAACATTAATTTTTGTTTTTGACCCAATTGTGCGCATCAAATTAACTATACTCTCAATTAGAGAACATCCATTTAATTTATCAAACGATATACAGCTCGAATAAAAAATGTTATCATCTATCGACTCTATCATTTTTAACTGGGGGAACTGTTGAATGAACTTTTTCCGAGGCTCTACAGATTCACTTGTCGGGTGTATCAGTAAAACACTATTATCACGCAAGGCATTATATATTTCATTTTTGTATAATGACCGTGAAATAGCATAATCATTTTCTGGAGCAATAACAACTTTGATTTCATGATAGTCATGTAAATCAAGTGTATTTGTGGATAGAAGTTTACTGCGTATCGACAAAAGATCTTGTCCTAAAGCAATTCTTCCTGCATTATTCCACCTCCACGGTATTTCCAATGATTGACAATTGTCGTTAAACAACTTAAATGATTCCTCGGAAAAATCCACAATATGCTCTCTTCCAAAGTCAAATATGCCTTGCAGGGGGTCGCCTAATATATGTGTATGAAGTATAGTAGATAAAGACATTATCATTTGGTGTTGACCCACTGTACAATCTTGGTATTCATCGACTATAAGATGATCATATTTTATAGCCAAATACTTTTTTATGGGTAGTGCTTTCAGTATTTTTGTCGCATGCTCTATGGCAAAATGAAATAAGGAGCCTGCATCAGACAATGACGGTATCTCATCTTTATTAAGATGGTAAGCCTTGACCAAATTCAGTGCAAAACCACAAATGGTTTCAAGCTGATATGTAGATGATGGAATATTCTTTAACCGGAATTTTTCTTTTAACGAAGCAATACCTGCATGTGTATGTGTCAAGACTAACACTCGCTTCTCCCCTCTATATGAAGCAATACATTCTGCAATGGTATATGTTTTACCAAAGCCTGCAGGGGCAATAACCATACTCTTATTTGCCGAAAGAAAGGTGTCTATATCCATATCTACTTATCAATCCAAGATGAAAGCATATCTATAATACTTTTAAGCC
>MWBK01000228.1 GCA_002069025.1 Bacteroidetes bacterium ADurb.Bin302
TTTCATTAAAAGAATAAATAAAACAGAAGCATTAAATATGGAGTAAGTCCGAGTACTCCACCTCTACATATATTCCATCTTTCAGTATGATAACCCCAAAACAAGATTAGTAAATCGGGTAATGAACAAAAAATCAGATACTGTAAAAAAACCGGCTGATGCATCCATATTGGTACTTCAGACAATGGAGTTCCGGATACTATATTCCATGTTACCACAAATAGTAAAAATGGCAGCAATAAACAAGAGACTAGACCGAGATAAAAATTATCTAGTTTCTTCATAATTCCATGATTTAAGTTTATTTATTGCATCATAATCGGTCAAATCGACTCTACAAGGTACAACTGATACATACGAATTTCTCATTGCAGCCTCATCGGTATCTTCTGCATCCGTTTCTAAATCAAAGAAATCGCCTGTTAACCAATAATAATTATTGCCTGCCGGATCTTCTCTTATAACGAAACGCTCTTTCCATCTTCCATAGCATTGTCTACATACTTTCATGCCTTTAACATGCTCAACAGGAGGAACATTCACATTTAAGCATATATCTTTAGGCAAACCCTCATCTAATACCTTTTGCGTAATTATTGCCGCGTAACGAACTGCTTCTGTAAAATCGGCACGCGGATCATAATCACATAATGAAAACCCTATAGATGGGACGCCTTCAATGCAACCTTCAATAACTGCACCCATTGTACCTGAATAGATAGAACTAATTGATGTGTTTGAGCCGTGATTAATACCTGCAACTACAACATCCGGTCTACGATCAAGTACTTTATATAATCCTATTTTTACGCAGTCGGTTGGAGTTCCATTACAACGATACATCACTAAACCATCTTTCTCATAATGTTTCCAAATTCTTAAAGGAGTATTTACAGTTATAGCACTTGATTGAGCCGAACGAGGTCCATCCGGAGCAACAACCACGACATCTCCAAGAGGCGTAACTGCTTCTATTAAAGAATGAATACCACGGGCATCTATTCCATCGTCATTCGTAGCCAATATTAATGGTCTATTCATATTCACAACAAGTGTATTTTATGTTTTTGTAAAATTTCAGAGGCTTGAACCATATTATCAGGTTTAATTACTACGCTCGCGGTTTCTCCTTCTGAAAATGCATACATATACTCAATGTATATTTTTGCTTCCGCCAACAAATCAAGTACTTTATCTAAAGAACCTGATTTATTTGGAATATTAACTGCAATAACATCAGTTAAAGAAACTGCAAATCCTCTATCCTTTAGTAATGTGCGAACTTTTTCGGGTTCAGGAACTATTACACGTAATATTCCAAAATCTGAATTATCTGCTACACTAAAAGCCGTCATATTAACGCCGGCCTGCCCTAATATTTTTGTTACATCATTAAGACGTCCCGTTTTGTTTTCTAAGAAAACGGATAATTGTTTTGTTGCCATATCAGTTTCTTTTTTAGTGTTTATTTAAAAACGCGTTTGTCTAGTACTCGTTTTGCTTTACCTTGACTACGTTCCAAAGAACGAGGTTCTACCAATCTGATTGTAGGTTGTATACCAACTACACTTTGAATTTTATGCGCTAATTTTTTTTGCAGATTCAGCATTCCGCTTATATCATCTGTATAATATTGTTCTTTTACTTCGACTTGAATCTCAAAGACGTCTGTATTGTTAACACGATCAACTGTGATAAAGAAATGCGGTTCAAATTCTTCGGTTTCGCATATTACGGCTTCTATTTGAGATGGGAACACATTTACACCTCGTATGATTAACATATCATCGCAACGTCCCATTATCTTAGCCATTCGAACAGAAGTACGTCCACATTCGCATTTATCATAAATTAAATGGGTCAAGTCTCTCGTTCTAAAACGAATCATTGGTATTCCTTCTTTTGTAAGTGTTGTAAACACTAACTCACCTTTTTCGCCCGGCGCTACAGGTATTCCTGTTTCAGGATCGATAATTTCAGGGAAGAAATGATCCTCACAAAGGTGCGTTCCACATTGAAATTGGCATTCGTGACCAACTCCAGGACCCATAATTTCAGTCAAACCATATATATCGTAGGCTTTTATCCCCATCTTATGTTCAATTTCTTGTCTCATTTGTTCGGTCCACGGCTCTGCTCCGAATATTCCGACTTTCAACTGAAACTCATCACGCGGAAATTCGGATTTTTCCATACTTTCAGCCAAATATAAAGCATACGATGGTGTACAAGCTAATGCCTTTGCACCTAAATCGTGCATCATCAATAGTTGTTTTTCTGTATTTCCTGCAGACATTGGGATCACGGTTCCACCAATTGTTTCGACTGCTCCATGAGCGCCAAGACCTCCGGTAAATAAACCATAACCATAAGAGACTTGAACGACATCGTTTTTACCTAAACCGAATGCTGTAAGACAACGCGCTCCTACTTCTTTCCATATATTTAAATCATTACGAGTATAGCCTACAACAATTGGCTTACCTGTTGTACCTGAAGACGCGTGTACTCGCACTATTTCAGACATAGGAGAAGATAATAATCCAAAAGGATAATAGTCTCTTAAATCTTTTTTTGATGTAAATGGAAGTTTTACGATATCATCTATTGTTTGGATATCACCCGGCATAACGCCGGCTTCCTGCATTCTTTTACGATAAGGTTCGCAATTATAGTATACTCTATCTACAACATTTCTTAATCTTTCGCTTTGCAATTTACGCATTTCTTCGCGATCCATGCATTCAGCAGTTTCATTCCATATCATGATAAACTTTTTTTTTCTTAGGCAAAGATAATGCAAGCCGAGAGTAAATGAAAATTTATTTTCGATTTACCGAGGCGCAGCTTATTTTATGAAAAGATAATGCAAGCCTCCCTTCTTCACACCAACACAAATATCAAATTGTAATGCTATTTGCTAAATTTGCTTTCAATCTTCATTTATTTTACGTAAAATATTATCACTTTGCAATGATTAAAATCATTTTACTAACCTTTTGGTGAAAATATATAAAATACTATGTCATTTTGTAATAATTTTGCCTTTAATTAAAACATATAGTAACATGAAAAAGAGATGGATTATTTTAATGGCATTCATGGTTTTGTTTGCCGTTTTAGGTTTGGTTCTTCCGGAATCAGCAAGTTGGTCAAGTGAAAATGAACCAATAGACTACGCTAATGTCGCTTGGATGATCACAGCAACTATTTTTGTACTAATGATGACTCCTGGACTTTCTTTCTTTTATGGTGGAATGGTTAGAGCAAAAAACGTAATATCCACTATGCTGCAAAGTTTTATGGCAATGGGCATTATTAGTATTATATGGGTAGTGATCGGATTCAGTCTTGCCTTTGGTGATGATATAGGAGGATTTATTGGAAATCCATTTACGTATTTCATGTTTAGAAATGTTGGGGCTCACATTCCTTCTGGTAACGAAAACTTATCCGGACTTGGATTAACAATACCTCTTGCATTATACGCACTGTTTCAAATGAAATTTGCCATCATAACACCCTCTTTGATAACCGGTTCTTTTGCCGAACGCGTGCATTTTTCAGCATATCTTGTATTTATGGCGTTATTTTGCTTGTTCGTATATTGTCCTTTGGCACACTGGACCTGGCATCCTGATGGATTTTTAAATAAAATGCTTGTAAAAGATTTTGCCGGAGGTATAGTTGTTCATGCATCATCAGGTGTAGCCGCATTGGTAGGAGCCTTGTTCTTAGGCAGAAGAAAACAATCTACAAAACACGTTCCGGCAAATATACCATTTGTTATGCTAGGCGCAGGAATGTTATGGCTTGGTTGGTTCGGATTTAATGGCGGCTCGTCGCTGGCTGCCGACAGTGTAGCGGTAAAAGCTTTTCTAAACACCAATATAGCATCAGCTACCGCAATGATCGTTTGGATTTTATTTGATTGTTTGCGTGGACATAAACCATCTGCTATGGGTGCAGCTGTTGGCGCTGTAGTAGGACTTGTATCAATAACACCATCGGCCGGATGGGTTTCGGTTGGACAAAGCATTTGCATAGCATTTATAACTGCTCTTGTGTGTAATATAGCTATCCATTGGAAAAACAAAACCAATGTTGATGATGCGCTCGATGTATTTCCAACTCACGGAATAGGCGGTATTTTGGGTACGATATTAACAGGCGTATTTGTATATGAAACAAATGAGATCAGCTATTTTCATAGTTTTCTAAATCACTTATTGTCAGTTATAATTGTTATTGTTTATACATTCTTGGTTACTTACGCTTTATATTGGATTACAAACAAGATGATTAAAATGAGAGTATCTGAAAAGAATGAAAAAGTAGGTCTTGACATGAGTCAACATGATGAATTATATGGCGTTGAAATGCTTACAAATAGCAGAGAATTAGCCGAGTACGAACTTACTCAAGATTAGTCTAAGTAATTGATATTTGTCCATTATAAAGATTGCCGATAATTAAACCATGTGATTATATGACATATATTATTTGACTGATTTTATGATACTAAAATCTTATGAAATAAATTATTATAACTTGATTAAAAAAGTTTTTATCAATATGCAATACTACTTTAAAATAAAGCTTAATTTTGCACCGCCTAATAATAACTAATAATTTTATACAATATGGTCAAAATAACCAAAGAAGCTGCCTTGCTATATCACTCTCAAGGAAGACCAGGGAAAATAGAGGTAGTACCAACAAAACCATACAGCACACAAACAGACCTTTCTTTAGCATACTCACCTGGTGTAGCAGAGCCATGCTTGGAAATCCAAAGCAAGCCTGAAACTGTATACGACTATACCGACAAAGGAAATCTTGTGGCAGTTATTTCGAACGGAACAGCGGTATTGGGACTTGGCGATATTGGTGCCATGAGCGGGAAACCTGTCATGGAAGGCAAGGGACTTCTTTTTAAGATATATGCCGGAATTGACGTTTTTGACATTGAAGTAGACGAAAAAGATCCGGACAAATTTATTGAAATTGTTAAAGGTATAGCTCCTACTTTTGGAGGAATTAATTTGGAAGATATAAAAGCTCCTGAATGTTTTATAATTGAGGAACGCCTAAAAAAGGAACTTGATATACCTGTGATGCACGATGATCAACATGGAACAGCAATTATATCGTCGGCAGGCTTAATAAATGCATTAGAAGTAGCAGGGAAGAAAATAGAAGAGGTGCGCATTGTAGTTAATGGTGCAGGAGCATCAGCCACATCATGCACCAAATTGTATGAATCACTTGGAGCGCGCCGCGAAAATATATTAATGTTAGATAGCAAAGGTGTGATTACATCTGACAGAAATGGATTAACCGAAAATAAGAAGTATTTTGCTACCGACAGACGTGATGTTCATACATTGGAAGAAGCTATAAAAGGAGCCGATGTGTTTTTAGGTTTATCAAAGGGGAATGTACTTACACAAGATATGATTCGAAGTATGGCTGCAAATCCTATAGTATTTGCTTTAGCAAACCCGGTACCGGAAATATCATACGAAGAAGCTATTGAATCACGCCCTGACGTACTAATTAGTACCGGACGATCTGATTATCCTAATCAGATAAATAACGTAATAGGATTCCCATACATTTTTAGAGGTGCACTTGACACTCGTTCGCGCGCTATAAATGAGGAGATGAAATTGGCTGCAGTACATGCAATTGCAGGTCTTGCTAAAAAGCCTGTACCTGATGTTGTAAATACTATATACAATGTTAATAAATTATCTTTCGGGCCTAAATATTTTATTCCAAAACCTGTTGATCCACGATTAATAACCGACGTTTCAATAGCAGTAGCCAAAGCAGCTATTGAATCTGGAGTTGCGCGAAAGAATATTGACGATTGGGAAGCATACAAAACATGGCTCAGCGAACTAATGGGACAAGGGTCTAAGCTAACACGTCAGATGTATGACATGGCGCGTCATAACCCGCAACGCGTTGTTTTTGCAGAAGGCATACATCCAAATATGTTAAAAGCTGCAGTTCAAGCAAAAGCCGAAGGTTTATGCTACCCTGTTTTGCTTGGTAATGACGAAAAAATAGGAAAATTAGCGACAGAATTAGAACTAAGCCTTGATGGTATAGAAATTGTTAATCTAAGGCACGACAACGAAGCAGAAAGAAGAGAAAGATTTGCACACATATTAGCAGAAAAGCATGCACGCAAAGGATACAACTTCCAGGAAGCTAATGATAAAATGTTTCAACGCAATTATTTTGGAATGATGATGGTTGAAACCGGCGAAGCAGATGCTCTTATAACAGGTTTGTACACTAATTATGCTGATACAATAAAAGTAGCAAAAGAAGTTATAGGCATCCGAAAAGGTTATTCTCATTTTGCTACAATGCATATTTTAAATTCAAAAAAAGGAACGATATTTGTAGCTGACACTTTGATTAATAGGCATCCGGATACCGATACTTTGATTGACGTAGCCAGATTGTCGGCCGAAACAGTAGAATCATTTAATCACACGCCAAATATGGCTATGTTGTCGTATTCTAATTTCGGTTCAGACGAGAAAGGCAGCCCCGAACAAGTACACGAAGCCGTTGCGTTTATGCAAGAGCAATATCCTGATTTAGCTATTGACGGAGAAATGCAGGTAAATTTTGCGCTAAACAAAAAATTGCGCGATGAAAAATATCCGTTTACAAGATTAAATGGCAAAGACGTTAATACTCTTATTTTCCCTAACTTAAGTTCTGCGAACTCAGGTTATAAACTGATACAAGCAATGAGCGAAACAGAAGTTATAGGACCAATACAAATGGGATTAAACAAACCAATACATTTTACAGATGTAGAATGTTCTGTACGCGATATCGTAAATATTACAGCTTATGCCGTAATTGACGCTTTAGTATCAAAAAGGAAAGC
>MWBK01000229.1 GCA_002069025.1 Bacteroidetes bacterium ADurb.Bin302
GTACAGGAGGAGACGAAGCATCTATATTTGCCGGAGATTTATTTAAAATGTACACCAAATTTTGCGAATCTAAAGGTTGGAAGGTTGAGGTTAGTACATTGAGTGAAGGTACTGCCGGAGGATACAAAGAAATAATCTTCAATGTTTCGGGAGATAAGGTTTACGGAATCATGAAATATGAATCAGGAGTACATCGTGTGCAAAGGGTTCCTGCTACCGAAACTCAAGGTAGAGTACATACATCTGCAGCAACTGTTGCAGTATTGCCTGAAGCTGATGAGTTTGACGTTGAAATAAACGAAGGCGAAATCAAATGGGATACATTTCGTAGTGGAGGTGCAGGAGGTCAAAATGTAAATAAAGTTGAATCAGGTGTCAGACTTCGCTATATTTGGAAAAACTCTATAAGCGGAGTTCCGGAAGAAATCCTTATTGAATGTACTGAAACACGCGACCAACCTAAAAACAAAGAACGTGCATTATCTCGATTGAGAACAATGATATACGATCGTGAGCATCAGAAATATGTTGACGATATAGCTGCAAGACGAAAAACACTTGTATCTACAGGCGATAGATCTGCAAAAATCAGAACATACAATTATCCGCAAGGACGTATTACAGACCACCGCATAAATTATACCATTTACAATTTATCCGCATTTATGAATGGAGACATTCAAGATGTAATAGATAAATTAATGGTTGTAGAAAATACAGAACGCTTAAAAGACAGCGAATTATAAAATAACAATATATGACAAGGGAACAACTTTTTGAAAATATACGAAACAAAAAATCATTTTTATGTGTAGGATTAGATTCTGATATTGCAAAAATTCCGGAACACCTATTCGAAAATGAAGATGCTCTTTTTGAATTTAACAAAGCAATTATCGATGCAACAGCACCCTATTGTGTAGCTTATAAACCTAATCTTGCATTTTACGAAAGCCTAGGTCTTGAAGGATGGGATGTATTAGATCGCACGGTTGAATATATCAAAAGCAATTATCCTGATCAATTTATTATTGCAGACGCAAAACGCGGTGATATTGGCAATACATCAACAATGTATGCAAAGACATTTTTCGGTAATATGGATTTTGATAGTGTTACAGTTGTACCTTACATGGGAGAAGACAGCGTTAAGCCATTTTTAGAATATGAGGGTAAATGGGTAACTGTTTTAGCTTTAACATCAAATAAAGGCGCTTTCGATTTTCAATTTTCAGAAGATGCAGAAGGCGTAAAATTATTTGAAAAGGTTTTGAAAGTATCTTCTAAATGGGGAAGTGCAGATAATATGATGTATGTTGTTGGTGCTACAAAAGCAGAAATGCTAAGCGATATACGTAACATAATTCCAGAACACTTTTTATTGGTACCTGGCGTAGGCGCTCAAGGAGGTAGTTTGCAAGAAGTTGCAAAGAATGGTTTAAATAATCAATGCGGATTATTGGTAAATTCTTCACGCGCAATTATATACGCCGACAATACGGAGAATTTTGCTACTTCAGCGGCTATAGCAGCACAAGCTGTTCAAGCTGAGATGGAATCAATTTTAAAACAAAATAATTTGATTTAATCAATCAAGTGCCTAATAACAAACGAAAAATAATAAATGATCCTGTCTTCGGTTTTATCACGATTCCGAGCGATTTGATTTATGACTTACTACAACATTCTTATTTACTTAGACTTACACGTATTAAGCAACTCGGTTTAACTTCGTATGTTTATCCTGGAACACAGCACACCAGATTTCAACACTCACTCGGAGCATTATATTTAATGACAGAAGCAGTTTCGACACTTCGTTCAAAAGGAGTAGAAATTACTGATGATGAAGCTGATGCAGTTTATGCAGCCATTTTATTACACGATGTTGGACACGGACCATTTTCTCACACATTAGAAAATTGTTTTTTTCCTAATATTTCTCACGAAGAGCTAACTATCAAAATATGCGAATTGCTTAATGAAGAAATGGACGGAGCACTAAACTCTACATTAGATGTTCTTCAAGACAATCACAAAAAAAAGTTTCTTCGCGAAATGGTATCAGGTCAATTAGATATGGACCGATTGGATTTTATACGCAGAGACAGTTTTTTTTCGGGAGTAAGCGAGGGAAATATAGGTTCCGCACGCATTATCAAAATGCTCAACATTAAAGATAACAAATTAGTTGTTGAAGCTAAGGGCATATATTCAATAGAAAATTTCTTAATGAGCCGTAGATTAATGTATTGGCAAGTATATTTTCACAAAACAGCTTATGCTGCAGAAAAAATGATTATAAATACTATTAGACGTGCTAAATACATACAGAAATCAGGAACTAAATTATTTGCACCACCGGCATTACAATACTTTCTAGACAATCAAAACCCGGAATTAAACCGCAGTTCTTTAACAAATTTCTTGTCACTTGATGACTCTGATATTTGGACATCAATGAAGGTTTGGATATCTCAACCTGATAAAGTTCTGTCAACTCTTTGTGATGGAATAGTAAATAGAAAACTATTCAAAATGGATATCGGCAACAAAAAAATTGACGATAGCAAAATTCATATGATTAAATCAGAAATCGCAAATCGCTTAAATATAAGTTTAGAAGATGCCGAATATCTTACCAGCTCCGCATCTGTTTCTCAACATATATATAAAGGCGACGAAACGAATATTGGTATTTTATACAATAACGGCAATGTAAAAACCATACAGGAAGCCTCTGATATGTTCGATATAAATGTGTTATCCAGGAAAATTACAAAATACTATTTTTGCTACTACCGCTACTGATTTATCGAAAAAAAAATAGTACCTTTGCCGAAATTATGTATAAAAAAAACATGGAGTTTTCAGCGCAACAATTGGCAAGTCTTTTAAACGGAACTATAGAAGGAGATGCATCTGTAAAAGTTAGCAATTTTTCAAAAATAGAAGAAGGTAAACCTAGTACACTAACCTTCTTATCAAATCCAAAATACGAACAATACATTTACACCACAAAAGCTGATATAGTTTTAGTCAATAATGATTTCAAACCAAAACAAGCTATATCTGCAACACTTATTCGAGTTAATGACCCATATATGGCATTAGCTACACTTTTAAAACTTTCAGAAAGCCACAAACAAAATCCTATAGGAATTGACCCCCTTGCGTTTGTCTCAAAGACAGCAAAAATTGGAAAAAACGTTTCTATTGGAGCTTTTGCATATATCGGAGACAATGTTACAATTGGCGACGATACATGTATATATCCAAACAGTTACTTAGGTCCGGATGTTTCTGTTGGCAGCAACACTATTATTTATCCGAACGTAAGCATTTATAAAGAATGTGTTATTGGTAACAACTGTATTTTACACTCATCATGCGTTATTGGTGCAGATGGTTTTGGCTTTGCACGCGACGAGAGTGGCAAATACGTAAAGATGCCGCAAAATGGCAATGTAATTTTAGAAGATGATATTGAAGTTGGAGCTTCTACTACAATTGATAGAGGTAGCATGGGGTCAACAATAATATCTAGAGGAGTGAAATTAGACAACCAAATACAAATTGCCCATAATGTTGAGATAGGAGAGAACACAGTTATGGCAGCATGCACCGGAATTTCCGGTTCAACTAAGATTGGTAAAGATTGTGTCTTCGCCGGAAAAATCGGATCTGTTGGTCATATAAGTATCGCAGATAATGTAATTATAGCGGGAGGCTCAAATTTAACAAAGAATATAACAGAAAAAGGAACTATACACCAAGGATCTCCTGCTATCCCAATAGGAAAAGCTAAAAGATGCTATGCTGTTTATAATAATTTACCTGAATTACAAAAGACTGTTTACGAATTACAGAAAGAGATCAAAGAACTTAAAGATTTGATTAATAATAAGTAAACTAATCATCTGCATACTAATAACAAAAAATGTCGAAACAACGTACTATTAAACAAGATTTCACCTTGCAAGGCAAGGGTCTTCATACAGGACTTGAGATAATAGCCACTTTCAAACCGGCTGAAGTTGATAACGGTATACGCTTTGTGCGCATAGATCTGGAGGGGAAACCTGAAATCCCTGCTTTAGCTGAAAATGTTACAGCATCAGAAAGAGGTACTGTTATTTCAAAAAACAATGCATCAGTAAGTACGATAGAACATGCAATGGCAACACTTTTTGCACATGGCATCGATAATTGTACAATTGAAGTAAATGCACCGGAACTTCCTATACTTGATGGAAGTGCTGCCATGTATAATCAAGCACTTATTCAAGCCGGAATTCAAGAGCAAGATGAAGATAAAAATTATTTTTACGTTAAAGAGAAGATTGAATATAATTACGAAAATGGTTCTTCTATTGTTTTACTTCCTGACGATAAATTTAGCATACACACATTAATTGATTTTAATTCTCCGGTATTATCAAATCAATATGCTTCACTAGATTCATTAGAAAATTTTGATCAAGAAATATCCGTTGCTCGTACTTTTGTATTTGTACGCGAAATAGAACCATTGCTTAAGCAAAACCTTATTAAAGGAGGCGATTTAGACAATGCTATTGTAATATATGATCAATTAATGTCAAATGAAGACATTAATCATTTGACCGATTTAATGAATTTACCTCGTATACAAGTTGACAAACTTGGATATCTAAATAAAAAACCATTAGTATTCAATAACGAGCCGGCACGTCATAAGCTAATGGATGTGATGGGCGATTTAGCTTTAATAGGTCGTCCTATATGCGGAAAAGTAATCGCTACCAAACCGGGTCATGCTGTTAACACAAAAGTTGCAAAAGCAATTCAACACAGTTTCCGCAAACAAGAAATACAAGCTCCTGTTTACAACCCGAATGCAGAACCTGTTATGGACATCAATCGTGTAAAACAATTACTGCCTCATCGTTGGCCGTTTTTGATGGTTGATAAAATAATAGAGCTAAAGGAGAAAAGTATTGTTGGTGTCAAAAATGTAACAGGAAATGAAACCTTTTTCGTTGGTCATTTCCCTGAAGAACCGGTTATGCCCGGAGTTCTTTTAGTAGAAGCTATGGCACAAGTTGGAGGTATTTTAGTATTAGATTCTGTTGACGAACCCAAAAAATATTCTACCTACTTTTTAAAAATAGATAATGTTAAGTTTCGCAAAAAGGTATCGCCGGGAGATACTATTATATTTAGACTAAGTCTATTAAGTGAACTTCGCAGAGGTTGTGCATATATGCAAGGATATGCATTTGTTGGAGAAACTATGGTAGCCGAAGCCCAATTTATGGCTCAAATAATAAAAAATAAATAAATAGCTATGGAGCTAAACGCTTTCATTCATCCTAATGCCCAAATAGGCAAAAATGTTATAATTGATCCTTTTGCATTTATTGATGAAAATGTTGTTATAGGAGACAACACCCATATTTTTTCACATGCAACAATATTTTCAGGTGCACGCATAGGTAAAAATTGTCGAGTATTTCCGGGCG
Source organism: Bacteroidetes bacterium ADurb.Bin302 (assembly GCA_002069025.1). The sequence continues at coordinate 5,505 of MWBK01000229.1, forward strand.
CAGTTGTTGGAGCAATTCCACAAGATTTAAAATTCAATGGTGAAGAAACTACAGCAGAAATCGGTGATAATACAACTATTCGTGAATGTGCTACCGTAAACCGTGGAACTGCATCAAAGGGTAAAACAGTTGTAGGTAATAATTGCCTTATAATGGCATATTCGCACGTAGCTCATGATTGTTTTCTTGGTAACAACATTATTATAGGTAATGCAACACAATTAGCAGGAGAAGTAGTGATTGATGATTGGGCTATTTTAAGCGGAGGATGCTTAATTCACCAATTCTGCCATATAGGTCAGCATGTCATTATCCAAGGTGGCTCACGCTGTGGTAAAGACGTTCCTCCTTACGTAACGGCAGGACGTGATCCTCTAACTTTCGCAGGTATTAATCTGATTGGTCTTAGACGCAGAAATTTCTCACCTGATCAAATTCAAAATGTTCAAGAGTGTTATCGCACAATTTATCAATCAGGTTTAAATAATTCGCAAGCTGTAGAAAAGTTAGAAGCAGACTTAGCTCCATCTATAGAAAGAGACACTGTATTAAATTTCTTAAAGACATCACAACGCGGAATTATACGCGGATACAACGACTAAGCAGATACTAATAATGGAAGATGAAGTAAAAAAACCGCTGAATTTCATTGAAGAAATTGTAGAGTCCAATATAAGAGATGGTATTAATGACGGGCGAATACAAACAAGATTTCCGCCTGAACCAAACGGCTACCTTCATATTGGTCATGCAAAAGCAATTTGCATGGACTTTGGTATAGCTCAAAAATACAATGGAGTTTGCAATCTGCGATTTGATGATACTAACCCTACAAAAGAAGATGTTGAATATGTTGATTCTATTCAAGAGGATATTAAATGGTTAGGATTTCAATGGGCAGACGTATACTACGCTTCTGATTACTTTCAAAAATTATGGGATCTGGCTGAGAACTTAATAAAACAAGGTAAGGCATACATAGACGAACAATCTTCTGAAGAAATTGCAAAGCAAAAAGGAACTCCGACAGAAGCCGGCAAAGAAAGTCCTTTTAGAAACAGACCTATTGAAGAGAATATTGCTTTATTCCATAAAATGAATAGCGGAGAAATTGCTGAAGGCAGCATGGTATTACGTGCCAAAATAGATATGGCATCGTCAAATATGCACTTTCGTGATCCTATTATGTACCGCATTATTACAAGTCATCCGCACCATCGTACCGGTACTAAATGGAAAGCATATCCGATGTACGATTACGCACATGGACAATCAGATTATTTTGAAGGCGTTACACACTCTATCTGCACATTAGAATTTGTTGTACACAGACCATTATACGATTGGTTTATTGATCAATTTGCCAACTCAGCATACAGACCTCGTCAATATGAATTTAATCGTTTAAATATTACATATACTGTAATGAGTAAACGAAAAATGCTACAATTGGTACAGGAGGGACTTGTTGCAGGTTGGGATGATCCTCGTATGCCGACCATCTGTGGCTTAAGACGACGCGGATATACTCCCGAAGCTATTAAAAACTTTATCACAAAGATAGGATATACAAAATACGAAGGTACAATTGATATATCTATGTTAGAAGCAGCTGCACGCGAAGACTTAAAGCCAAGAGCCACTCGTGTTTGCGCCATCTTTGATCCTATTAAACTTATAATTACAAATTATTCTGAAGGGAAATCTGAGCCACTAACAACAGAGAATAATCCTGATGACGAAAATGCGGGTACACGTGAAATCACTTTTTCTCGTGAATTATATATTGAAAGAGGTGATTTTATGGAAGATGCTCCTAAAGATTTTTATCGTTTAACTCCCAATGGTCGTGAAGTAAGATTAAAAAGTGCATACATTATACAATGTACTGAATGTATCAAAAATGAAGCAGGAGAAATTATCGAAATCCATTGTACATACGACCCTACAAGTAAAAGTGGAACCGAAGGCGGTAACAGAAAAGTTAAGAGTACAATCAATTGGGTTGAGATAGATTCTTGCATATCAGCAGAAATTCGTTTATACGATAGATTGTTTTCTATTGAAGACCCATCGGGTTCTGATGAAGATTTTAGGAATCTATTAAATAAAGACTCTTTACGTGTAATAAAAAATTGTAAAGTTGAGCCTTATTTAAAAAGAGCCAAAGTATTGGATCACTTCCAATTTCTAAAACAAGGATACTTTACTGTTGACAAAGATTCAAAACCAGAATCATTAATATTTAATCGCACCGTATCGCTTAAAGATAATTGGGCTAAAAAAGAATAATTAAATATAGCATAAAATAAAAATGGCATACTTTTTAAGTATGCCATTTTTTATATCTAAAGAATCTAAAATTATTTTATGATTCCTAATAATTTAGCATTCTTGGTGATTTTCTCTACTGCCTCATCAATTTGATCAAATGTATGAGTAGCCATCAATGAAATTCTAATCAATGTATCTTCAGAAGGTACTGCAGGAGAAACAACCGGGTTAACAAAAACACCATCTTGCATTAACATACTTGTTAAACGGAATGTTTTTTCATTATCACGAACATACAATGGAATGATTGGTGTTGTTGTATTACTCATTTCAAATCCGGCGGCTCTCAATGAGCTTATCATTCTGTTGGTATTTGCCCACAATTGTTTTGGACGCCATGTTTCTTCTTTCATAACATCTAAAGCTGCTAACACAGCACCTGTAGCTGCAGGAGTAATACTTGCACTAAATATAAATGTACGAGAATGATGCCTTAAATAATTAATAACATCTTTATTTGAAGCAATAAATCCGCCTATTGTTGCCAAAGATTTACTGAATGTTCCCATTATTAGTTCTACATCTTTCGACATGCCGAAATGTTCGCAAACACCGGCTCCATGTTCACCGAAGAAGCCTAATGAATGAGCTTCATCAATC
>MWBK01000230.1 GCA_002069025.1 Bacteroidetes bacterium ADurb.Bin302
TACACACTACACATTACACGCCCCCTAACCCCTCACCCCTAACCATTTCCCCCCTTGTTCACATTTTGTTTAAAACTTATTATAGTTTTGTTTGATTATGCGCAAAAATATTGCGTCCTTTGCAAGGTTATGCGAGAAATGATATTATACATAGAAGATTTACTTCACAAACACGATTTTGTAACAATTCCCGGCTTCGGAGGGTTTGTAGCTACAAAAGAATCCGCATACGAAAAAAATGACGTTTTATATCCACCAAAAAAGTCGATAGGATTCAATCCTAACCTGCTCTACAATGATGGATTATTAGCTCACAAGTACGTTGTTGCCGAAAAAATCACGTTCGATGAAGCAAATATAAAAATCGCAGAATCAGTAAAGCAAATCAATGATTTGTTAGATAATTTCAAACACCTGAGTTTCGGCATTATAGGTACTTTTCATAAAACAGAAAGAGGATTAGTATTCGAACCAAGCGAAGAGAATCCTTTCATGTCATCATCCTTTGGATTAACATCATTCTATTTCCCAAAATTAGAAAATACAGCTGAACAGCCTGCAAAAATACAAAAACCGAAAACAGTAGAATTTACACCTGCTGAAAATGCCGAAGTCGAAAATAAATTCAGCAGACACTCGTCAAGATTTGTTGGTGTTGTTGCCGCAATCATTCTTTTATTTATGTTTTTCCCTACCAATGTTGATGATAGAGGAATTTCTTATCAAGCATCATTTGTTCCACCCACAGTTAATGCCGTAACAGAGCAACTAACTGAAGAACAAGAAGCACCATGCACACCCTATCATATCATAGTTGGAAGTTTTTATACACAAACAAAAGCAAATCAATTTATTTCCGAAATAAAAGAAGACATTGGCGACCTACAAATTATATACTCCGAAAATAGATTCCGTATATCTTGCACATCCTTCACAACAGAAGAAGAAGGCAATGCATTTTTAGATAGTTTTGTAGTCAATCATCCACGATATGCAGATGCTTGGGTACTAACATACAATCCTTAAGATAAAAACATAAACATACTGATATGAAAAGAAGAATACTTATTACCGGTGCTGCCGGATTTATTGGTTCTCACGTTATTAGACGTTTTGTTACAAATTACCCTGAATATATGTGCTATAATTTGGATGCACTAACATACGCAGGTAATCTTGAAAATTTAAAAGATATTTGTGATAAGCCTAACTATCAGTTTATTAAAGGTGATATCACTGATACTGATTTCATAGAAAAACTATTCCAAGAATATAAATTTGACGGAGTAATCCACTTAGCTGCAGAATCTCACGTTGATCGTTCAATTACAGACCCACTTTGCTTTATCAGAACTAATGTTCTTGGAACAGCAAACTTACTTAACGCAGCAAAAAATCTATGGAAAGGAAATATGGAAGGTAAACGTTTTTATCATGTTTCTACCGACGAAGTATACGGCTCTTTAGGCAGCGAGGGATTCTTTACCGAAAAAACAGCATACGACCCACGCAGCCCATATTCAGCTTCAAAAGCAAGTTCAGACCACTTTGTACGTGCATATTTCCACACTTATGGTTTACCTGTAGTAATTTCCAATTGCTCAAACAATTATGGTGCAAACCATTTCCCTGAAAAATTAATTCCACTTGCAATCAATAACATCAAACACAACAAACCAATTCCTATTTACGGTAAAGGAGCTAATGTACGTGATTGGTTATGGGTTGAAGATCATGCACGCGCTATTGATACCATTTTCCACACCGGAAAAACAGGTGAAACATACAACATAGGCGGTCACAACGAGTGGACCAACTTAGACCTTATCAAATTACTTTGTAAAGTGATGGATCGCAAATTAGGACGCGAAGAAGGCACATCCGAGAAGCTAATAACATACGTAACTGATCGCGCAGGACACGACTTACGCTATGCTATTGACCCTACCAAATTACGCGATCAATTAGGTTGGAAACCATCGTTACAATTTGAAGAAGGCTTAGAGAAAACTGTTGATTGGTACTTGGAAAATGAAGAATGGCTTGACAATGTAACAAGTGGCGCATATCAACAATACTACGAAAAACAATATAAAAACTGCTGATACTATAAAATATGGAGACTGATGCATTAGAAAGATTCTTACGTTATGTTACGTACGATACTCAATCGAATAAAGATGCAACAGATACTCCAAGTACCAAAGGTCAATTTGAATTAGCACGCATATTGGAGCAAGAATTGCTCCAACTAGGTTTGTCTAAAATTACTTTAGATAAACATTGTTATTTATACGGATTACTGCCTGCGAATACCAATAAAACAGATATAAGTATAGGGTTCATCGCGCACTTAGACACGAGTCCTGCCGTTTCGGGCAAAGATGTTAAGCCACGCATTATAACTAATCCCGAAGGAGAACAAATAATTGTTTCTGATGGAACAACTTTACTCGGTGCTGATGATAAAGCAGGCATCGCAGCTATTGTATCAGCAATGGCATATTTACAAGCACATCCCGAAATATTACATGGTAATATATATGTAGCCTTTACTCCTGATGAAGAGATTGGAAGAGGCACAAACTTTTTTAATACTAAGATATTTAAAGCAGATTGGGCTTATACGGTAGATGGAGGCGAAATAGGCGAACTTGAATTTGAAAATTTCAATGCAGCAAAAGCCATTTTAATCATCAATGGAAAGAATGTTCATCCGGGATATGCAAAAGGCATTATGAAAAATTCGATGCTTATAGCAGGTAAAGTAATCGAAGAATTGAGTAAGGAAGATATACCCGAAAATACCGAAGGGCGTAAAGGATTTTATCACCTTGATTTTATTAATGGTAGCGTAGAACAGACCGTACTACATTATATAATAAGAGATTTTGATATTGAAGAATTTGACAGAAAGAAAAAGTTCCTGCAATATCTTGAACATAGCATTAATGAGCAGTTTGGCGAAGGATGTGCATCTTTAGTTATAACTGATCAGTATTCAAATATGGGAGAAATAATCAAGCAACACCCACATATTATTCAGATTGCACAAAAAGCAATGGAAGAAATTGGTGTTACGCCCAAAATCACAGCTATTCGCGGAGGAACTGACGGAGCGAGATTATCTTTTATGGGACTTCCCTGCCCTAATTTATTTGCAGGAGGCATGCTTTTTCATAGTAAAGATGAATATTTGCCCGTAAAATCCTTACAAAAAGCATGCGAAACGATAATTGCTATTATCAAAAATACTGCTGAATACAATAAAAAATGTATTAGTTAGAAACAAAACATACGTGTTGATAAATATTCGTATATATTTTTTCAATACAAAGGAAAATGTAGTACTTTTGTGGGTCATTTTCGTAAAATTTATAGAAAACAACATTATTAGCATTTAACACCAATAATATAATTGTATGAAGAAGCACAATTTTAATGCCGGACCTTCAGTTTTACCTAGAGAGGTCATTGAAAAAACAGCACAAGCAGTTTTGGATTTTCAAGGTGAAGGTTTATCGATTTTGGAAATAAGCCATCGCGCAAAAAATTTTCAACCTGTTGTTGATGAAGCGGTAGCATTGTTCAAAGAATTATTAAACATACCCGAAGGTTACTCCGTTATTTTCTTAGGTGGTGGTGCCAGCTTACAATTTTGCATGGTTCCATTTAACTTACTAGAGAAAAAAGCTGCATATCTAAATACAGGTGTATGGGCAAAGAAAGCTTTGAAAGAAGCTAAAGGATTTGGAGAAGTTGTAGAAGTTGCCTCTTCTGCAGATGCTAATTACACTTTTATTCCTAAAGGTTTCACTATCCCTACTGATGCAGATTATTTCCACATCACAACTAATAATACCATTTACGGTACCGAAATCTTAAAAGATTTAGATTCTCCTGTACCTTTAATAGCTGATATGTCTTCTGATATATTCTCAAGACCTGTTGACGTTAGCAAATATGGTATGATTTATGGTGGTGCACAAAAGAATCTTGCTCCTGCAGGTGTTACTTTTGTTATCATTAAAAATGATTTGTTAGGCAAAGTTAGCCGTTACATCCCTACTATGCTCAACTATCAAACACATATTAATGAAGGTTCTATGTTTAATACTCCTCCGGTATTACCTATCTACACAGCTTTACAAACATTAAAATGGTTGAAAGAAAATGGTGGATTGAAAGAAATGGAGAAGAAAAACATTGCAAAAGCTAACTTATTATATAATGCTATTGATAATAGCAAGATGTTTGTTGGCACAGCAAATAAAGAGGATCGTTCTCGTATGAACATCTGCTTCGTTATGAAAGAAGAATACAAAGCTCTTGAAGATGATTTCTTGAAATTTGCCGTATCAAAAGGAATGGTCGGAATTAAAGGACATCGTTCTGTAGGTGGATTTAGAGCATCATGCTACAATGCACTTCCTATTGAAAGTGTACAAGCTTTAGTTGATTGTATGGCTGAATTCGAAAAACAAAATGCTAAATAAAATGAAAGTACTTGTTGCAACAGATAAGCCGTTTGCCAAAGTGGCTGTTGACGGTATTAAAGCAGTGCTTGATAAAGCCGGATACGAATTGGCTTTGTTAGAAAGATACACTGAAAAAAAACAATTACTTGATGCAGTTGCTGATGCAAATGCCATCATCGTACGTAGTGACATTATTGATGCCGAAGTTATTTCGGCTGCTAAAAATCTTAAGATTGTTGTACGTGCAGGTGCAGGTTTCGACAATGTTGATTTGGAAGCTGCAACAAAAGCAGGTGTATGTGTAATGAATACACCGGGACAAAACGCTAACGCAGTAGCTGAATTAGCCTTCGGATTGATGGTGTATGCTATACGTAATTTTTACAATGGTACATCGGGCACAGAATTAATGGGAAAGAAATTAGGTATTCATGCTTATGGTAACGTTGGTCGCAACGTAGCACGTGTTGCTAAAGGATTTGGAATGGAGATCTATGCATTTGATGCATATTGCCCGGCTGAAGTTATTGAGAAAGATGGTGTTAAAGCACTTAAATCGGTAGAAGAATTATATTCAACATGCCAATTTATTTCTTTACACATTCCTGCAACTGCAGAAACTAAAAACTCAATCAATAACTCTTTATTATCTCGTATGCCTAAGGGAGCATTATTATTGAATACTGCTCGTAAAGAAGTTATTGACGAAGCCGGATTAATCAAAACCATGGAAGAACGTCCTGATTTCCGTTATATTACAGATATCCTTCCTGCTGCTAATGAAGAATTTGCAGGAAAATTCCCGGGACGTTATTTCTCTACACCTAAAAAGATGGGAGCCCAAACAGCAGAAGCAAATATCAATGCAGGTATTGCTGCCGCTAACCAAATTGTTGGATTCTTGAAAGATGGTATCGAGAAATTCCGCGTAAACAAATAATTTTATATTATTCTGCATAAAAGCCGAAGCCATATAACTTCGGCTTTTTTTACCTTAATACTCATTGCAATGAAAAATATTATTTTATACATCAATCTAATCATAGTAACTATAATCGGATTTAGCTCTTGTTCAAAACAAAATGCAACACAAGATCGCACTGCTGCCGAAATAATAAACAATCCGAGCTACACTGCTATGTCGTTTGGAGGATATAGACATTTAACTAGAGATACAGTGCCTTCTGTTACTGATTTAAAAGAAGATGTACGCATTTTGTCTGCTATGGGTATAAAATTAATACGCTTATATGATACCCAATTAGGACAAACGCCTAACTTATTACAAGCAATAAGTGAATTAAAACAAGAGGATAAAAGTTTGGAACTCTATGTTATGTTAGGAGCTTGGATTGAAGCAGAAAATTCCAGAACAGACTCGGTAAACCACCACAAAGAAAATATTATAGGTAATACTGCCGAAATAGAAAAAGCTGTTGAATACACTAATAAATATCCTGATATTGTTAAATGTATTTCTGTTGGTAATGAAGCTATGGTTCACTGGGCTGCAAGTTATAATGTTACACAAGACGTCATTTTAAAATGGGTTAAATATCTGCAAGCATTAAAACAAGAAGATAAATTACCAAAAGATGTATGGATTACATCATCAGACAATTTTGCATCATGGGGAGGTGGCGATGGTAGTTATCATACAGATTTGCTTTTGGAATTATACAAATCGGTCGATTTTATTTCTGTACATACCTATCCTTTTCATGATACATTTTATAACCCCTCATATTGGTACGTTCCTGAAGAGGAAGCTAATTTAGATGCTATTGTACAAATTGACAGAGCAATGGAACGTGCTGTTGCATACACTAAAATGCAATATATGTCGGTTGTTAATTATATGCATTCAATTGGTATTAATAAACCTGTAGTTATTGGAGAAACCGGTTGGGCAAGCCTAGATGGTGCATATAGCCCTAGTGCTGATGCATCAGCAGATATTAGTATAAATATTCAAAAAATCATTAATAAAGAGCAAACAATGTACGGATTAAATGGTTCGAAAGCGGCTGACGAGTATAAAGAGAAATTATACTATGACAGATTACGCGAATGGACAGCTAAAGACAGTATCACTTGTTTTTATTTTGAGATATTTGACGAACCTTGGAAAGATGCTAAGCATCCTAGCGGAACAGAGAATCACTTCGGATTAATTGACATTAACGGGCATGCAAAATATGCTTTATGGAATCTTGTTGATGACGGTACTTTTAAAGGACTAAAACGTAATGGAAAAGCTATTAGCAAATCTTTTAATGGCAATCGAGAATCACTAATGAAAACTGTTTTACCTCCTCCTCTTATTACAACTAAGGAGTAATTATAAAATAAAAAGAGAGCCGTAAAGCTCTCTTTTGTTTTTAGAACATAAATCCAACATGAAGATATATTCCAAACCTCGATCTGTTAGTATATCCCATTGATAAAGTTAATGGCCCTACTATGCTATCGTAAGAATATCTTAATGCTCCACCATATATCATTTCTTTGTGCATTGAGAAGATATAATCATCAGTCATTGCAAAGTTTCCGGTAAGCGTTATGTAGTGCCTTTTTAATATGCATCCCCTAAAACCTAAACCGGTAGCAAGAAGATAGTTTTCAAATGTTTCTAAGTGTGACAGTGCTTCGAAAGGCAGTTGCTGCGCATAATATCGCCCGGGCGTGTATCCTCCCATAATATTTGAAATGTGGAATGGAACGGGACGTCCGTCTGTCATAAAAATAAATCGTCCATACACTGATGGTACTATTGCAAAATAGCTGTTACACGGAAATACAGATTGCCAATATGCCATAACAGACAACATCGGA
>MWBK01000231.1 GCA_002069025.1 Bacteroidetes bacterium ADurb.Bin302
CGGCTAGTAGCATATTCATTCGTCTGATGTCAAAACCTGTAGCAGACCTTTGAGGGGTACCATAAGCTGCTGTGCCTGTAAGTGCTTGTACTTCAATTAAAAAAGGTCTAATGCCCTCAATTGCAGATGCAATTGCGACTCCACTCAAACCCTCATGATCTTGCGAAAGTAAAAGTTCTGATGGATTTTCAACTTCACGTAGACCATTTTGTTGCATTTCATATATACCTAATTCGGAAGTGCTGCCGAATCTATTTTTAGCCGCTCTTAAAATTCGATACATATAGTGTTGATCGCCCTCAAATTGCAACACGGTATCAACCATATGTTCTAATGTCTTTGGTCCGGCAATTGTACCATCTTTGGTAATATGTCCAACAATAAATACAGGGGTTTGTGTCTCCTTTGCAAATTTCAAAAGCATAGCAGTACACTCGCGTACCTGAACTAAGCTACCCGGAGAAGAATCTATTGTTTCGGTACTTATTGTTTGAATAGAGTCAATAACTACTAGTTCGGGTTGAATATTTATTATGTGTGAAAATATTTGTTCAAGTGAAGTCTCGCTTATTATGTAGCAATCACCATATTCTTTGGTGATGCGCTCAGCGCGAAGCTTTAATTGTCTGGCACTTTCTTCGCCCGATACGTATAATATACGCATAGATGGCAGTTGTAATGCTGTTTGAAGCATTAGTGTTGATTTGCCTATTCCCGGCTCACCTCCCAATAGAACAAGCGATCCTTTTACTAATCCACCTCCAAGAACTCTGTTTAATTCTCCGTTATGCATGTCAACACGTGGATCTTCACCTGTAATTACGTCTTGAAGTAATAAAGGCTTTTGTTTTTCTGATCCAACAAATGGAATAGTGCGTGCTGCAGATGATTCTTTATGTTCAATCTCTTCTGTACATGTGTTCCATTGTCCGCAAGCATTGCATTTGCCAAACCACTTTGGAGACTCGTATCCACACTCTTTACATAAATAAACAGTTTTCAATTTTGCCATGGATTATTTTTTTGCTAAGGTCGTGAATTTATTTGTTAGCACAAAAAAATGGAGGCCGTTTTTGCCTCCATTTTGCCATTAACTATGTTATTTCAATAAATTATTTTGAGGATTGGGATGAATAATTGTTGGTTTGAAATGTTTAGCCTCTTCAAAGTCAATTTGTGCGTATGATGTGATAATTAGTATATCTCCCGGTTGCACCTTTCTGGCCGCTGCTCCATTTGTACAAACAACACCGGTTCCTCTTTCGCCTTTTATGACGTATGTTTCAAAGCGTTCACCATTGTTGTTGTTGACAATGTGCACCTTCTCATATTCTATAATGCCTGCGGCATCCATTAAATCTTCATCAATCGTAATACTACCGATATAGTTAAGATTAGCGTCAGTTACGCTTACACGATGGATTTTTGATTTTAGAATTTCGATTATCATTTCGTATAATGTATGTTGTCTATTAAACGGATATTGCCGCAATATATTGCAATGCAGCCAACTATATCGTTGCTATCACTCCAATCTTTGATACTTTCCAAAGAGTCTGCATCAACAATTTCGTAATAGTCAAGTTTAAACTCTTTGTCATCTGCAAATTGCTCTGCAACCCATCTGCAAATTTCTGCAGGTGTCTTTTGTGCAACAAAGGTAGTGCTTTTCGACAAAACTTTGAATATTAAAGCTGCTTTTTTACGTTGCTCATCAGTTAGTAATGTATTGCGACTGCTCCTTGCCAATCCGCTATCTTCCCTAATGATGGGGCATGCAACTATATCTACCGGTATAGTTAATTGTTTTACCATAGCTTTAATAATTGCAACTTGTTGAAAATCTTTTTCGCCAAAATATGCTTTGTTTGGCTTTACTGCATAAAACAACTTGCTTACAATTTGTGCCACTCCATTAAAATGTCCAGGGCGGAATTTACCTTCCATGACCTTTTCAATGTTGCCAAAATCAAATTTTCTTGTATCCTCCGTAGGATACATCTCTGATACAGATGGCATAAATAAGATATCGCAACCGGCTTCTTCAAGTAAAACTGTGTCAGCATCAGGGGTACGTGGATATTTAGCCAGGTCATTTTTATCATTAAATTGTGTGGGATTAACAAATATGCTTACTACGCAAATGTCATTTTCTTTTACACACTTTTTTACTAAAGAAATATGTCCTTGATGTAGGGCTCCCATGGTAGGAACAAATCCTACTTTGGTATTGCTTCTTGACGAAATTTCATGTAGTAAATCAGCTATGGTTTTTGTTGTTATCATGATTATAAAATGAAGCCGCAAAGTTATGCAAAAATGAAATTTATAACCAACAAAATAGCTAAAAATAATTAAGATGTGAAAATTAATTCGTATATTTGCCGTATGTGTGCTTATTTTTTTTTTGTAAGGTTTAAGTAGTGCTTTATTTTTATTATTATGTATAGAAAATTATTATTTATAATGATCATAACTATTTCTTTACCTGCATTTTCTGCGAGGAACTTGTATGTTGTAAAGTCAGATTTGTCTGAGACTATTTATAATACAACAGACATTGATAGTATAACTTTTGACGATCCTCAAATAGATGATAATTATATTATTTCTTTGCATGATGGTGAGAATGTTGCGTCATTTAATGTATCAGAATTAAATAAAATATACTTAGGACCATATTTTGACGAGGACGATATTAATAATAATGAGTTTGGAACCACATATACGTTTACTTATAAATCTTCTTCTGTGACTGTTTTTCCAACTCCAACAGAAGGAATTACAGTTGAGCAAAACGGAACGAATATTGTTGTTAGATCCGAATTAGAAGGCATTAATTATGTGCTTAAAAGTAGTATGTATCGAACCGGTTCGTTCAAATTGTATAGTGCCCATAAGTCGCAGTTGACACTAAATGGAATTAATTTAGGATCATCTAATGGTTCTGCTATAAATATTCAAACAGGCAAAAGAACTTTTGTGGTTATAGCGGATGGTACTCAGAATTATATAACCGACTCTGCCGTATATCCTGTTGAAACGGAATATTCAGAAGATCAGAAAGCTGCTATTTTTTCGGAAGGTGAGTTGATTTTTAGCGGGAAAGGTTCTCTAAATGTATCTAGTTTGGCTAAACATGGTATTGCCAGTGATGATTATGTAAGCATATATGATGGGAATATTGTTGTTTCCAATGCGGTAAAGGATGGATTAAAATCTAAACAAAAATTTGTTATGAAAGGTGGATCTTTGAATATTACAGCGCTGGATGATGGTTTAGATTGTACGGAAGGATATATTAAAATATACGATGGCGATATTAATATTACTAGTGCCGACAAAGGACTTGTTGCATCTTACGATAGTGCAGATGTTGTAGCAAATTTTGAAGTTTTTGATCCATCAGTAAATACAAATATTACAATAAATGGTGGAACAATGTCTATCACAACAGGAGTGAACGCTTCGATTGATGAACAAAAAGCTCATGGAATTCAAACTTCATCAGATGTTATTATTAATAGTGGAATAATCAATATTAATACCAATGTAGTAAATAAATCAGATGGTATTAATTGTAACGGTAGTTTTGTTGTAAATGGCGGAAGTATAACGATTGAAGCTAATGATGATTGTTATCCGATTCCGATATTTAATGCGGGTACATTGTCTTGTGATGGTGCTATTTATGTGCCATGATTTACAATTATATAAAGAAGAAAAAACCTTAACATTATGAAAAAATATTTTTTATCATTTCTATTTTCGCTTCTTTGTCTTTCAATTAATGCGCAACCTGCGTATTTAGCAGGAAGTAGTACCGGCTTTAACGAATTAAATAGTTCGCCTTCCGGATCAAACATGACTGTTGAAACCAGACTGAATACAACTGTTGCTGTTAAAACATGTTCAGCAAAAGCAGATTACTCGGCTTGGTTTAAATTTACAAGTTCTAATAATTCGTGGGAACCACAATGGTGTGCATCAGGTTCAGAAAAAACCATAGCAACAAATGCTTATTTGTCATCTACTGCAGAATATGTTACCGGACAAAATTTGAAGGTTGATGTATTGTCGGGAAAATACTATACATTTATTGTAGGACAGAATGCTACTACCAATAATGATTTATCAGTCTTATTGTCATACGAAGCACCTAAAACGATTTCTTCAATAACAAATGCTACTCCTGCTGAAAATACTGATATACAGGTTTCTGCAACATTATCAAGTGCTATAGGAGTTACATCCGGTGACGGAGCTCAATATGTTCGTTTGTCTTACACAATAGATAATACATCATATGTAACAGTTGATATGAGCGGCTCTGGTTCAACATATACAGCAAATATTCCCGCTTCAGTTAATACCGATGGTACAACAGTTAAGTATTTTGT
>MWBK01000232.1 GCA_002069025.1 Bacteroidetes bacterium ADurb.Bin302
GCCACCTAAACAGATTCGACAACACCGACGCTCACCACCTGGAAGCCCTTGTAGCCCTGCTTGATATAGAAACCATATCACATCTTATTTTAGATGAAGGATTTTGGCGTTTTCAATCTAATAAAGAACACTTAGAGGGTGTTTCACTTTTGGCATCATATTTTGCTTCAGATATAGGTTATTCGGATTTTGGGAGAGTATTGGGTTTGCTTCACGATAAAGGGAAAGAACAGAAATCATTTCAGCAAAATATTAGAAAAAAGAGTGGTTACAAACCTCATATTAAAGTTGAAGGAGATTCTAGTCACGCATATGTCGGGGCCTTAATTGCAAAGCAAATTTACCCGAATTTTGCACCTTTATTGGCTTATCCTATAATGGGGCATCACGCAGGATTGTACGATTATATGGATTATAATGAGGTATTAAAGAAAACAATCCCTTCAGATGTTGCAGAAACACTGCTCGACATAAAACTTTTGATACCAAAGAATGTCGAAATGAAAAAGTATGATTATAATCATGTAATCCGAGTACTTTTTTCTTGTTTAGTGGATGCTGACTTCTTGGATACTGAGGCTTTTATGAATCCTGAACAAGCCAAATATCGTGGCGAAAAAAAATCTTTAAAGGATTTATATCCTATGTTGGAAGCTTACCTCACTAATTTAAAATCCAAGTCAAAATCGGCAGAGACAGTTAATATTATTCGACAAAAAGTACAACAAGCCTGTGCCGATGCTTCCTCATACGAACCTGGTTTTTATAGCCTGACGGTACCGACTGGCGGGGGCAAAACCTTGTCATCATTGCTTTGGGCTATGAAACATGCCTTGAAGTATGATAAAAAACGTATAATAATTGCAATACCATATACAAGTATTATTGTACAGACAGCTGCAATACTTCGGGATATTTTTGGTGATGAAAGTGTTCTTGAACATCATTCCAATATTAGTTTTGATGATGTTAAGGATTGGAATATACAACAGAGAATTAAGTTGGCAACAGAAAATTGGGACTATCCAATTATTGTTACAACAAATGTTCAATTGTTTGAGTCTATATATTCTAATCGCCCTTCTGATTGTCGAAAGTTGCATAATATTTGCAATAGTGTATTGATATTGGATGAAGTTCAGGCTTTGCCGATAGAATACTTGCAACCTATAGTAAATTCATTAAAATCCTATCAAAGACTTTTCAAGACTTCAATTCTATTTACTACAGCCAGCCAACCGGTATTAAAAGGCACTTATACCAGTCTCAATGATCCTAACACTAAATTGGAAGGTATTGATTCTGTTACGGAAATTATTCCTAAAGACTTCAATCTTCATGACAGTTTACGGAGGGTTGAGATTCATATGGAAAAAGGAACTACAACACTTGAAGAATTAGCAAACGAGCTTGTCAAACACCCCCGTGTACTCTGTATTGTAAATACCCGTAAAACAGCACAAGATATTTATTCCAAACTTCCGGACGAGGGTTTGACAATCCACCTTTCGCGAATGATGTGTCCCAAACACGTTGGCGATGCCATTAAGATGGTTAAAAATGAGTTAAAGTCAGATAAACACCCAATTATTCGTGTAATAGCTACACAGTTGATTGAAGCTGGAGTCGATATTGATTTTCCAGTGGTTTACCGTGAGGAAGCAGGATTAGATTCTATACTTCAGGCCGCTGGTCGTTGTAATCGTGAGGGAAAATTAGATATGGCTGACACCTTTGTCTTTTCTTTAGACAAAGTCTTACCGCAGGGTTATATCACTCAAACTAATAATGCTCGAAAGAATATGCTATCACGTAGTTTTGATTGGTTTAGTCCTGAAGCAATGACAGAATATTTTAACCAACTTTATGCTCAAGTGAAAACATTTGATAAAGTTGATATCAGGTCTTTATTAGAGAATCCACGTTCACCTCAATTTAAAACTGCCGCCGAAGCATTTCGTCTGATAGATGACACAGCCATTGGCGTTATTGTAAATTGGAATAATTCAATGGATTTGGTTGCACGGCTCGAAAAAGAAGGACCGACATACAACATGATAAAGCAATTGAATCAATATACGGTCAGTATTTATGAACGTGATTTCAATAAGTTGCGAAAAGCAGGTTTGGTAAAAGAGGTATTGGAAGGCATTTACGTACTGGAGGGGCGTGAACAATATGATGAAAAAATTGGTTTGTTGATAGACAATCATTGGTTAAACGAAATTTTGATTTGTTAGTCCTATAAGAAAATCAACTAGAGAATATAACTAAAATATTTGTGGTAAAATGCTTATGGAAGAATAAAAAAAATAAAATTATGGAGTATTATGACAAAGAATTTTGTTTGGAGGTGTGGGGTAGTTATGCCTGTTTCACACGTCCGGAATTGAAGGTAGAACGAATGAGTTACGATGTAATCACGCCATCGGCGGCACGTGCCATATTCGAAGCTATTTTTCGGAAGCCCGCTATTCGCTGGCAAGTGACGAAGATAGAAGTGCTAAACCCAATCAAATGGACATCCTTGCGTCGAAATGAAGTAGGGGCAGTGGCAAGCCTACAATCATCTGAAATTTTTATAGAAGAAAAACGTCAACAAAAAAACAGCCTATTGCTTAGAGATGTGCGTTATCGTATTTGGGCGAAGTTGGTTTTTATTCCGCAATGGAAAAGGGAAGAGTCAAAAAATCCTCAAATTGATATTGAAGAAGCCGAATTGCTTTGCAAGGACGAGAATCCTGGTAAGTACAATGCAATTTTCGAACGTCGTGCCGGTAAGGGACAATGCTTTTATCAACCATATCTTGGAACTCGTGAATTTTCGTGTTTTTTTCGTTTGGTAAATCCTGAAACAGAAGATTTGCAGCCGGCAATTGATGAAAGTCGAAATCTAGGTCTTATGCTCTACGACATGGACTTTGAACAAAATTTAAATAACCCTGATGCATTGTTTTTCCGTGCCGATATGCAACACGGTGTTATTATAGTCCCCGATAAAAACAGTAAGGAGGTTCTAAGATGATACTGAAAGCGTTATGTGATTATTATGATAGGTGTGACCTTCCAAAAAAAGGCACCGAACAGAAAGAGATAGGTTATTTGATTGTCATTAACACTGAAGGTCAATTTATTAGAATTGACAGTCAAATGATTGATAATAAGAGCGCTAATTTATTTCTTGTTGCTAAAACTGTTATTAGGTCCGGAGGAAAGTATGTTGCTAATTATCTGTGGGATAATTGTAAATATGTACTTGGTTTTCCGGAAGATAAAGGAGCGACTTTACGCAAACAAAAGTTTGTGGAAAGGATTCACGAGTTAAGACAAAAACTACCACAAAACGAATCCCTTAGAGCTGTTTCATTGTTCTACGAATCTTTTGATGAAAATTTTGAAAAGATTAAGGCAAGTAAATTATGGGATAGTCTTAGTAAATCTCAAAAAAATATTTCTTTCTTGTTAGATGGAAATACATCTATAGTTGCCCAAGATAGGGAAGTTTTGAATTATATACTTTCATCTAACACAACTAATAATGTCAACATTTGTCTTGTTTCGGGTGAGAGAGGTGTTACTGCAAGAATCCACAGTAAAATTAAAATGATGCCATCAAAAAGTACTCAAACAACCTTGGTTTCATTTCAGAAAAAGTCGGGATACGATTCCTATGGAAAAAATCAAGCATACAATGCACCTATTTCTGAAGATGTTGAGTTTAAGTATACAACAGCTCTTAATAAGTTGTTGGAATTCGGTTCTAAGAATCAATTTAATATTGCATCTCGTACTTTCCTTTTCTGGGCATCTTCAAATAAAAAAGTTTTACATGAAGCAGAAGAAGCTCTTTATGCGATATTTGGGACGACTGAAAACGACGATGATCCGAATGAGCGAATTGCATCAGTTCGTAAGTTGTTTGAAGATATTTATTCGGGCAAGAAGCCTACTAACGATGAAGATCGTTTTTATTTTCTTGGTTTGGCACCCAATTCAGCGCGTATTGCAGTTGTTTATTGGCATGAATGTTCGTTGAAGAAGTTTTCAGAGCTGATTCTAAGACATTTCAACGATATGGAAATAATAGATACTCGTAAAAAAAAGAGACCTTACCAAGGCCTGCATCAGATAGCAAGTGCTGTCACCCTTGGCGGAAAATTGTCTGACGTTCAGCATAACCTTTTAGAAGCCATCATCAAGAGCATCGTGCAAGGTTTGCCTTATCCTATTTCGCTTTATCAGGCGTGTTTACGCCGCATTCGAGCTGAACAGGATGTTTCGCCTTACAGCAACCCCTGTCGTGCAGCAATTATAAAGGCTTATTTGAACAGATTGAATAATAATGAAATAAAAAAAGAAATGGACAAACAAAACACCAATTCAGGTTATCTATGTGGACGATTATTCGCCACATTGGAGAAAATTCAAGAGGATGCTAATAATATAAATAGCATTCGTGATCGTTACATAAATGCTGCGAGTTCAACACCTTCGGCAGTGTTTGCTACCATCTTGAACCTTTCGGTTCATCACATCAAAAAGCTCAACACGAGCAAGCAAATATTCTTCGAGAAGTTAAAACAAGAAATTATTGATAAGCTGCCTGCTGAGGGTTTTCCTGCGCATCTTGATTTGCAAGACCAAGGCCGCTTTTTTGTAGGCTATTATCACCAACGTCAAGATTTCTTCGTCAGCAAGGAAGCAAAAGAGGCTTCTATTAATGAAGAGATAGAGTAAAAAGAGTTCAAATAAATTAAAATCAATGAATTATGTCAGAATTAAAGAACAGAATCGATTTTGTATATCTTTTTGATATACAGGATGGCAATCCTAATGGTGATCCTGATGCAGGTAATCTGCCTCGGGTAGATGCTGAAACAGGCATGGGACTCGTAACCGATGTATGCCTTAAACGTAAAGTACGTAACTATGTCCAGGTGGCTAAACAGGGTGTCCAAAATTACGATATCCTTGTTAAATCTAAAGAACTTTCAGGAGAAGAGACTATAATAAATAGAGAAATCCGAAAAGCTTATGCGGAGATAGGTATTAATTTAGAAATTAAAGATAAAGCGGAATCCGAACAAGTTCCAAAAGGAAGAAAACAAATGTGCGAAAAATTTTATGATGTTAGAACATTTGGTGCTGTTTTATCAACAGGTGCCAATGCCGGTCAGGTGAGAGGTGCGATACAAATGACTTTTGCAAGGAGTTTGGATCCGATCATATCAGCAGAACATGCTATAACTGTATGCGCTGCTAGAGATGAAGACAAACCGTACGAGGCACAGGTTGGCATTCAAGGTCGTAAATCTACCGTTCCCTACGGTCTGTATCTTTGTTATGGTTTCATTTCGGCTAATCTCGCCAAACAGACAGGTTTCAACGAGGATGACCTTGCTTTGTTCTGGGAGGCATTGAAGAATATGTTTGATGTGGATCGTTCGGCTGCACGTGGTTTGATGAGTGCCCAAAAGCTGATTGTG
>MWBK01000233.1 GCA_002069025.1 Bacteroidetes bacterium ADurb.Bin302
AAATAGTTTTAATTCTGATATGTATCAGAACAAAACAATATGCTCGATAGCGATTGGACTTACTATCTCATTGACAATTCTATGCAACAGCTAATTGATACATAGAAAATAATTAAAAGACACAGTTTATTTTATATGCAAAAAATCGTTAAACTATATGAATGGACAACCTCCTTACCTATTATTACATGTTTACTATATTTTTCAGGTTTATTAGATAACAATATTGTTTTGCAAATATTGGCAGGAATATTACTGCTGTTTTGTGTAATGTCAGCTGTACATCATTCAGAAATCGTTGCTCATCGTGTGGGCGAACCTTACGGAACTATTATCCTGGCAGTATCCATTACAATTATTGAAGTTGCTATAATAATTTCTTTAATGATGACCGGTGGTAAAGAATATGCTTCATTCGCCAGAGACACTGTTTATGCTGCTGTTATGTTGATTCTTAATGGAATTATAGGACTTTCATTGTTTCTTGGCGGAAGAAAATATCATACACAAACATTTTCTCCTCATTCAGTAAAGATTGCACTGGTAGCACTTGTGTCTATTGTAACATTCACAATGATATTACCCACCTTTACAAGTAGTATTATTGGCCC
Organism: Bacteroidetes bacterium ADurb.Bin302; assembly: GCA_002069025.1. The sequence goes on from MWBK01000233.1 coordinate 612, forward strand.
ATATTACACAGAACGACAATTGTTATTTGAAATAATTGCGTGCTTAATTATTTATATAGCTTTTATAGCAGCTCAAACAATTAGATATAGGGAATATTTTATCACTGAAGCTAATCCCGATGTAGAAGTCACTCACAATAATATCTCTAATTCCTCATTTATTATTAGTTTAATTTTTCTAATGATTTGTCTTGTTATAGTTGTGTTACTTGCAAAATCACTTTCCAATCCCATAGAAAATTTATTAACTTCTTATGGATTGCCACGTAGTTTAGTCGGAATTGTTATTGCAGCTGTAATTTTATTGCCTGAAGGAATTGCAGCCGTTTCATCGGCCAGAAAAAATAAATTACAAAACAGTTTGAACTTAGCTTTAGGTTCGGCACTTGCAAGTATAGGATTGACAATTCCTGCTGTTTCTCTTGCAAGCTACATTTTTGACCTGCCGCTTATTTTAGGTCTCGAATTATTGCCTATAATATTATTAGCCATTTCTATTTTTACTGTAATGCTTTCACTCATTGGAGGACGTAGTAATATTGTTTATGGTGTCGTTTTGTTAGTGAATTTATTTGCGTACGTATTTTTAACAATTAATCCATAACTGTAATTTTAACACAATATTTTACTATAGTAAGTTGGTTTTAATATCTGAATCAGATTTTTTTATCCTATCAAAGTATCAATGATTTTACATTGGTGGGACTCTGTGGAATAGCAAGCAATATAACTTACAAAACATTAAAAATAATCTAATCATTTCATTGCCTTATCATTTTTTATTACTATTGTAAATGGATAGTTTTAATTCCATTCGACATAATAAAGTTAGTTATCTTTGGTAACTGTCAATAATAGAGATTTAGCTAAATGGAGACCTTAAAGAAAAGAATAAACAATAATGTTAACCAAACATACACATGAAAAAGCTTCTACTTCTTCTATTTGTAACTTCACAGATTACATTTTGCAAAGCACAACAATTTTCTTTTCAAATGTTTTTTTCAGATGCCATTGGTAATAAAGACACCATTACTTTGGGATATGATTTAACTGCAACTGATAGTATTGATACTGCATTTGGTGAAACAAATATCATTTCAGTTCCTTTAGACACAAATCTGGATGTTCGCATTACAAATGCATGGTTTACTTATGCAGACGCTGTTTACTTCCATTTAAAAAAGCAAATTGTTTTCTATGATTGTTCTCTACATAATTTAAATATTCAACCAATTAATATTGTTACTCAACACTGGCCGGTTACAATGACATGGAATAATAGTATATTCAATGACTCATGTAATAATGGAAGTGTTTTTACAGGTATTAATCCTGCTGGTTGGTGGGACACAGGCTGCCCAAGCGGCTTATTACAACAGGTTTTTCTAGGTGATGACTCAATCACCTTCAATTCTAACTTTGATTTAGGTTGGTTCGGTTATATCAATTCAAATGGTGATTCAATTCCGGTTTTTTGGCAAGCATTTGGCGATTCAACAATTCTTACTACCGGTATTAATGAACTTCCGCAACAATGTATTTCAGTAAAAGTATTTCCGAATCCCGGTTCTACTTACATCACTGTTCAAGCAAACAATTCATTCGGACAGTTAAGCCTGATTTCAATCTTAAATTCTTATGGACAAATTGTACTCAAAACACAACAGATAAGTAGGATTGATATAAGTGAGCTCCCCGATGGAATTTATTTTATTAAAACAGAAAATACTAAGGGAGAATTTACAACAAGTAAATTTTTAAAACTCTGAGGTAATAAATATATTCAACTTCAACAGATCATATTTCCCCCAAAATTCATATTATCTTTTCTACTTTGAAAGATTGAATTACTAAATTCAATTTCGAGTATTCAGCAAGTATTCAGAATATTACTTATCCTATCAATAAATAGAAAAAGTATTATTAGGCAATTCAAAACACTTACTGAAAAAGGATGTACCAAGATTGCGCAAGAATACATTTCCGAACAAAACATTCTACTTTCTTTTACTATTCAATCCTTTCAAGTCCTGTTTGATAAACAAGAGTATAAGAAACTACACTATATGTATTATTTCCATTTTGCAATTTGCCCAAACTTAACTGTACGTGAATTCCAAATCTTACTCTGTATTGGGTTGTAATTCCACGAAGATACCATAGCTACAATTTTTAAATCTGATAATTTATAGCCGACAACCGGGAACGAATAGCTCATTACGGTTTCCGTTGAAGTAAACGTGATATCATCACCAAGTGCGTTAGTTGGCATTAATCGAACAACTTGCTGGTGAAAAAAATTTCCCACACTGCCTAATTGGTTTTGTGCAAGCACATTATCTTCTGTTACAAAAATTGTTAAACGCAAATTATCGTTAATGTGAGAATTATGACCTATATGTACCTCCACTCTGCCGGAATCATTTTCAAGCTTTGAAATTAAAGCAATACCCAAATCATGTGTTTCTGCCAGACGCGATGTTACATTGCTTTGCCACTTTGTGTAATCTACATAATATGTACCAGTACTAGGTTGAACAACCCTACCCACAGTTGCACAAGGAAAACCGAACATCGCTTGCCAATAATGGAATCTTACAGTGTCATATTTAACTATTTCAAGCCAATCAACATCGTGTATGGAAACCACATCCACTTTACCGCCATTAATGGCTGAATCTTTAATAGATTGAAGAATATGAGCCCCATTAACACAACCTGGACACCATTCGCCCGTCAGTTCTTCAATCAAAACTCTTTGTTCAAAAACAGAAGGCATAGTACCGAGTGAGTTTGTAATACTAGTCGAATCTGGCACATTCGGACTAACTTCATCAGTATTATCATTTTTACGGCATGCGTTAAATAATAGAAAAAGTAGTATAGCAGTTAAAAAAATAAATTGTTTCTTCATGACATGATATTTATTCAGTAAGTGTTAAAAATGCATTAAAAGTTTCACATTTTCAAAAATAAATTTTCCCATTATCCTCATATTCGCTTCAGATCCCCACGACAAAACAGAGTTTGAAGCTTTGGGGAGGTAACTAACATTCAACAACTTTCTAAACTCCAACCCTTACTTTCACAATCTTATAGCTATTAGCATTTGACTTGTGCTTTTTCAACCCAAAATTCTCAACCC
>MWBK01000234.1 GCA_002069025.1 Bacteroidetes bacterium ADurb.Bin302
TGCATTGCATGTAACAAATTCTGTTGAGCAGTAATTGCAGTAGTAACCTGCTTAAGTATTGCTATTTTCTCGGGTTTAAACCATTTACTATGAGAGTATGGTGACGTACGTAAATCATGAATAAGCATATCGAGCGTGCGACCCTGATGTTCTATCTCCTTTTGAACTTTACGCATCGTGAATAAATCTTTTAAGAGATCACTTATCATAATTATTATTCGATTAATAGATATAAAATAGTATCTTCCTTACAACGAGGGACGAGGTGAAGTATCCCTCATTGTAACACATTTCACATTCACATACTTCTCTGTGGATATTTAATCCACAATATACATTGGGTAGACTTATATTTATATCTTGTTAAAATTATTAGTTATATATGGCAAAAGTATTTTTAGGAGGCACCTGCAATGAGTCAATATGGCGAAACTTACTCATTCCACGCCTTACTTGTACCTACTTCAACCCGGTTGTTGAAGATTGGACACCTGAATGTATTGAAAAAGAATATGAAGAGAAATCAATGGCAGAGTATGAATTATATGTATTTACACCAGAGATGACTGGTTGTTTCGCCGCAGTCGAACTTATTGATGCCGCAAATAATCACCCAAATGAAACATTATTTGCAATCATCGGGGATTGGTCTGATAAAGCAAGCCAGATGCGTTCTATTGAAGCTGTGGCAGAACTTGCCGAAAAACGAGGAGCAACACGATTCTATTCACTTATAGAAATTGCAGATTTCTTAAATAATAATTAATCTAAATTTTTATACTAATAATATACAAGGGGTTTTGGTTTTGACCAACACCGTTGATCCCCTGTTTTCCTTCAGGGAGGTTTTCGGAGGTTGTTTTCATCTCCTTTTAAGTTTTTTACTAACAACCCTTGTATATATAATAATTTACGGCTAAATATTTAATACCTTGTATCAGGAATCCGATTCGTCCATTTGTAAATGTTTATCTACATATGGACAATATTCTCTATACAATTCACAATCTATTCTACATTCACCGTTCTTACTAAATGGACATTTGCTCATTTATATATACCTAATTTATACTTTAAATATTCTTCAACAAATACAGGATCATGCGGTATTGTACAGTCAGAACAGTCCTTTATTCCATTCTCTAATATTACAAAGTTACCTCCACATTCTGTTCCCATATCATATCGTGGGCAGTAGCATAATAAACAGTTAATGGAATCTGGAGAGTGACACTTTTTACAGATACTATTCTCCTCTTTCCATAAGTCCATAGTAGATAATACTATTCGTCTAATATGATAATCTACATAACGCCGTATCATGATAATATCAATGCTATAACTTCAATAATTAACATTATTAATATACTTGCAATTGCGCAGATTGAAAGTTTTGCACCGTAATCTGCAATAAGATTTCGCTCTGTTATTAACCCAATCATAAAAATAATTATTGCAATAAATAAAATTCCAGAAGTAATGAGAAATCCTATCTCAATACAACTGTATTTAAAATGCATAGCACCTGCATACATTTCATATGACAGGATCATACTCCACCAGTCGTAAGGCGAATGCAACATTTGTTTTCAGCATCCCATGCCCTACACAGTTCTCTTGGCGTAAGTGTATCAAAATCAATAATTTGACCTTTCATTTGCTGACGAATAATATCTTTGGTATTATTTGGTAATTCTACTCTACCATTGTTACACAGCACTAACGCACCATTAACATTAATAAAAGGGCATACGTAAGTTTCCATAACTAATATAGGATTAGATAGGTATTAAAGGATTTCATCTAACCGGCGCCACCAAGGAATTTTGGGGGATTCTTCCCCATCATCCTCATTCTTCTTCTGCAGTTTCATTACTTTCTGTTTCATTTACGAATTCCTCAAGTCGCTCTTTACTAATAGAAGATACGCTTTCATTCGTAACTTCACTCTCGAGTATTTCATCATAGATATCCGTTGCATCCAACCAATTAAATTGCACTAATGCATTTAATCCACGAGTCGAATTGGCACGTGCAATTGCATCAACATGAGTATCATATGCTGAATACTGCTCATTACTATTCTTATCAAAACCTTTCTTTACTGATGCCAATGCATTTCCATAGATAAATCCATCTGCTGCAGTCGATGTGCCCTTCAAGTGCACCTCTGCATCATTTAAACCTACCTCGGATTCATATACACCACGATTAATAGTTCCACCAATGCGCCCCTCGAAGGTCTGCGTCATTGGGTATCTTCCAGCAGAACCACCCATAGTCGCATCAAGGAATCCATTCGAGTCACACAAGGTCTCTGGAACATGAGATTTAACTCCAAGTGTACCAGCACTATGCTCAACCTGTGCTATACCAGTCGTCTCAACATGAGTCTGTGATCCGTAAGTATTTGCAAGAGAGGCATCCGCCGAACTATCATGTTCTATATAACTCTGGCCCTCAAGCGTAAGAATTGTTGTAGAACTACCATCGTACTGATATGCGGTGGAATTATTTGATCCAAAGCGCATCAGTCCTCTATCATCATCTCGTTCCATTGAGGTTTGTTGAACAAAGGTAGATGCTTCTCCTTGAGCAATAAAAGATGTATCAAACAAACCTGCAGAAACCGAAGATGAGATAATAAATATAATAAATGTAAAAATTATAAATTTCCGGATCATAGGATCCACTCCTTACTTTCCAGTAATGATATCTTTAAAAACACACATTGTTTTCTTTATTCGATCCCCACCAGAACGATGAAGCAATTCCTGTTCTCGCTTATCCTTCATCCATTGCTTTAGGAAGGCTTTCTCCTCTTTCATGGTTACCATACTTAACACCTGTGTACATATACATAATTAACAAGATATAATAATAATGAAAAAAAGGTAGAGTTATTCGTTCTCATTAAGTGTGATACCACACTTATGATTCTTTGGTGGTGCTGGTTTTATGATAGCTACATATACTAATACAAGTACTAACATTGCAACATATGTTTCAAGAGTAATAGCAATTGGAGTAAACAATGATATTGAGTTCATAAGTAACGTGTTTATGCTCCACAATATCCCATATGGGGTTACCAGAAAGATTACAATACTCAACAGTGTAGCTAAAGACTTTGTACTAATTTCCATACATATTATTATGGTGTAATTATTATATAAATATAGCGCCGGAAACATATAACCTTTATATATAGTTAAATCACGATACCTAATATTATTCAAATATCTATTGAATAAATCAAATAATAATTATTTTACTGGCAAATTATAGGTATCACAACTTTTAAATACTGGAAAGAAAGAGGTATATGTGGGAAATTCATATCCCCCTTGTTATGTTCATTGGTCTAACCCTTTAAGGGAGGGGTTTCTTCCTTGTTCTTTCCCCCTTCCTCAAAAATTAAAAATCAAAAAGATTATGCTGTCCATGAACTGCAGCCTGCCAATTAATGCCTGCTGACTCAACATAACTTTTTAATTTCTGTGTCACCGTTTTGTCCAATATTTTATCCCAATCAATATCCTGTTTATACTCCCCAATGTCAAGTCCTTCATCAATACAAAACTCATATGGGTGTTTTTTAACATATATCAACCGAGGTTT
>MWBK01000235.1 GCA_002069025.1 Bacteroidetes bacterium ADurb.Bin302
TGGCACCTTCCAGCCTACAGGCTTAGGTCCACTATTGTATTTAGCTGTTGTCCAATCTGTAAATTCACCATTAGGTATAACATCATTTGTATAATGGAAATACAAATCATAAGTAATAGTTTCTGAGTTAAAAGTATTAGATACCGTAAATCTTACATGATTACTTGTGTCTATAACTTTTTCTGCGATTATGTTACTTGCAGGACTAACAGCATCAATTGATGCCGGTTTGTTAGCGATAGACACAACATATTTTGTTTTGTGAGAATCAAAACCAGCCAATGACACATCATCTAATTTAATATCAGATAAAACAGTGCTCTGATATTGAGCCACAGTGAAATTAATTGAATAAATAGCATCCGCAATACCATCTTGATTAGATTTAACTCTTAATTCTATTTTTGACATCCCGGAAATAGTTGTAACAACTGTTTGTTCTGCATATCTCTTAACATAAGAGATATCAGGCATTTGAGTCGTTCCAAACGGTAATACTACATCGTAAGTATATTGATTTTCTGAAAAACCGCTTATTGCTTCATCATCAAGCATTATTGTATACAATACGTTGTCTAGACCTGATTCCGAAACATTGAACTGCAAAGAATATGTGCGAGAAGAACCATCTTCAGCATATACCTTTAGATATGATGTCGAATTAATATCTGATGCGGTTAATTGCACCATTTCGCCAAAGTAATTTTTATCATAAGTAATTGCAGGAACAGTTGTCGTACCATAAGGCAAAGTCACAACATAATCTAATATGCCGGGATCAAAACCCGGAACATCATTACCTCCAACTGAAATATTTATCAAAGAATTTTCAGTAGATTTTTCAACAGAAAACTCAATTGTATAATCTGCAGTTGTTACTCCGTCTTCTGCAACTACATGAATATTTGTAATTTCATTAACTTTTCCATAAGTAATTGTAATAATCTGACCGGCAGTTGCAGGTATCGGATTAACAGTTGGTAGGTCTGTACTTCCTAAAGATAAAATTTTTGAATAATCGAACTTATCAGAAGAGAAGTCGGCTAATGATACAAATGTTTGAGAAGCATTATCGTAAACTTGTAAGTCTGCTAATAATGCACTTGTATTTGCGCTATATGAGTAATTAATTACATATTCATTATAGCTTCCATCTTCTGCGTATACAGCTAATACTGTCTTATTAATATCAGTTGATAATACGACTACTTGTGAGCCATCGGCTTTTTCGTATGATAAAACAGGTTTTCCGCTGCCTACAGGCAATGTAATGTTATACGAATACACACTTGGAGAAAAGTCTGTCAATGCAATACCATCTATTGAAATATTTTGAAGAGCAGCATCTGACTTACTTTCGAATGCAAAATTTACAAAATAATTATTGGTTGCAGATGCATCTTCTGATGTTACAACAACAGATGCAGTTCCTTGTAATGAAGGTAATGATACTGAAATTACCTGACCCTGATCAGCCTTTATTGCTTTGAACAACGGCAAACTTGTAGTACCTTCAGGTAATACATAATTATAGTTATAGGTTGTTTCGTCGAATCCTATTAATGAAGCACCTGCAATTTGGATATCTGATAAATATGCATTTGAAGATTTAACAACAGAGAATGTAATCTGATATGTTGTTACTGAAGCATTTTCTGCTTTTACAGATATTGTACTCGTGCCGTTTACACCATTCTCGTTTAATTCAACTATTTGAGAATCTTCAGCTTTAAGATATGTGATAACAGGTAATTCTGTAGTACCTTGAGGTAATACATAATTATACTGAGTAGTTTCAGGCGAGAAACCGCTAATTGAAACTCCATCTACCAACAAATCGGCAAGTTTAGAATTATCTGATTGCTGATATGTAAAGTTTATAGTATACACATTTTTAGATCCAACCTCAGGCACAACCTCGATACGAGCTATACCTATTAATTTTGGAACTACTATAGTAACTGATTGTCCTTCGTTCTTTTCAACAGTAACATCAGGACATTGTGTTACGCCTGCAGCTAATACATAAGTATAGTTTAATGTATTAGGGTCGAAATCAGCTAGCGAAACACCGCCTACTTTAATATCTTTTAAACCTGCATTCTCTGATTTTTCAACAGAGAAAGATATTTTGTAAATCGATTCGGTTCCATCTTCTGCAGTCACATTAATATTAGTGATACCATTAACACCATTCTTCAATACTGATACCTTTTGGTATGAATCAGCTTTAGTATAGCTGATCTCAGGAAGAATAGTTGTTCCACTTGCTAATACGTATCCATATTCAAAAGTTTCAGAAGCAAAATCTGCTAATGATACTCCACCTACTTTGATATCACTAAGTAATGAGTTTGATGATTTAGCTACTGAGAATGATAATACATATACAGTCATCGCTCCTGATTGAGCTTTTACCGTAATACGCGTATCTCCGTTTACACCACCTTCTACTTTAGTAATCTTTTGGTATTCATCATAAGCCGTCCAAGTAATGGTAGGTAATGTAGTTGTACCTCTTGTTAGCTCTACATTGTATGATGTAGTATTTGGATTGAAGCCAACTAAAGACACACCATCTAATAAGATATTATTCAATGTTGATACATTTGCTTGAGATACCGAAAATGCTATTGAATAAACTGTAACAGTATTATCTTGAGCATATACTGTTATTTTAGTTAGACCGTTAACCCCACCATATGTTGGAACAACATTTTGAAAATCATCACCTTTTGTCCAAGTAATAGCAGGCAAAGTTGTTGTACCAATTGGAAGATTATAAGTGTAAGATGTTGTCTCTGAAGAGAAATCGGCAAGTGTAATACCATCTACTTTTAAATCAGTTAATTTTGAATTTGATGATTTTACTGAAGTAAATGATATTCTATATATAGAAGTATTAACTCCATTTTGTGCTTTAACCGTAATTTTGGTAATGCCGTCAATACCACCATCTTCTTTGGTTACTGTTTGATATGCATCACCTTGTGTCCATGTAACAACAGGTTGATTTATAGTGCCTTGAGGTAAATTGTAAGTATATGTAAGTGTTGATGGATTGAAATCTGTTAGAATAATTCCATCTAACTTAATATCTTGTAAGTATGAATAAGATGACTCTGTAATATTATAACTAATCTTATAAATACGTGATGTTGAAGCTCCGGGAGCAGATACCGTAATAGTTGAAGTTTCGCTTAATCCTTTTTGACTAACTACAATTGTTTGTAAGCCATCAGCATAAGCAGACTTGTAAGACAAAACAGGAGCTTCTGTTGTTCCAACCGGCACATTTACACTATATATAGTCTTTGTAGGAGCATAACCTGTTATTGAAACTCCATTTACCAATATATCTTCCAAAGTAGTATCACTTAGTTCACCTACAGTAAAGTTGATTAAGTATGTGCTGCTATAATCAGGATTTTCAGCTGTTACAACAACTCTTGCCGTACCGGGAATTGCACAAGGCTCAACTGTAACTGTTTGAGCATCATCTGCTTTTGTATAAGTAATAGTCGGAAATTCTGTAGTTCCGAATGGTAGTGCTACTGTGTAATTTGTTACAGAACTATTGAATCCTGATATAGGAGTACCATTAACCGATATTCCGTTTAATTTGCAGTTTTGCGAACGCGTATATACAAATGTTACTTTATATGTTGTTGTAGAACTTCCGTCTCCGGCATTTACTGTAATTTGAGTTGGAGTTCCAACCGCAGCATAATTAACGGATATTTCACTTCCACTCAACAAACGACCACTACGATAACATGTTATTGTAGGTATCGAAGACCCTTTTGGAATTTCGTATGTATATTCGGTAGTATTAGTTTTAAATCCGGGCAACGCAATACCGTTTAAACGAATTTCGTGAATTTTAGAACTATAAATAAGACTAATGTCATCTACCAACAATGAATTACCATCATATAAACCACTATTTGCTCTAAAATTAGGATAATTACTTGCAGACAAGATTATGTTCATCTTTTCAGGTATCTGATCATTATAATATGTAATAGGTACCTTAACTAATGTCCAATTATTATATACAGTTTTTGTACGCAACATACCTTCTGCTACTTGCGTTGCCTGAACACTTGTTCCACAACTATTTTTATCGGTAGATTGTCTTATATCAGATTCTTCATCGTAGTGAGTAGTTGATGTACAACCATTTCCTTTATTCAAATATTTATCTCCTTTTGATTGGCCTCTCCATGAATAATAAACAAGATTCATGTCTTCTAAACCATTTGACTGGCGTTTAATCCATACAGCCATTGTATCAGGACGATATGTAAAACTTACACCACCATCGGTACCTGCAGTTGCAGAACTTGTACTCAAGCCTTCCAAATAGCTCCAAGGAGTTCCTAAAGTCAACCATGAAGGTGAAATTTCGGTAATTCCCATAGCACCGACTTCTTTGTCAGCCATTTTAACACTATATGATCCTGTATGAGCATCTGTTGATTGGTATACTAAAGTAAATTTCATACCAACCTGCGTAACATTAGAACCTGTCCAATTTGATGGTTGAGGATTACCGTCGAAAGAATTTCCCCAAGTTTCAAAGTTACTATTAGGTAATTGCTGAGCAGATGTAACTCCTGCCAATCCCAAAAATAATAATAAAAGTGCCGAAGCAGCAGAAAATTTAGTTTTTCTCATTATTTAGTTTTTAGTAATTTCATTCAAATTTATATGACTTGCACATAAAAAAACGAATGCGCAAAGTTAGTTAAAAAACGTTTCACTGGAAAAAATATTGTGTTTAACAGCATATTTGTTGATAACTTTTGGCAAATTATGCTGAAAATTTTAACATTTGACAAAAAAAATACCGAATATCCATCTCTAGATATTCGGTATTCAATCATCATTTAATCAAATGGAATTAAACTGTTTGTTCTATATTCCATACAAATGCGCGCACGCCGACTTCTTTGTTTCTATTGTCAAGTTTTTTTACAGTACTAAGTAATTCCGGAACTTGATCATCTTCTACAACCGCCATAACGGCAGAATTCATCTCAGGCCATGTGTGAGTACCTCTTCGTGGTTCTCCTCCATTAGTTCCCCTACCTTGTACCTGCTCAAAAAAAGTAAATCCGCTTACTTTTAGTTGATCTAGCATATATTCTACACGTTCTGTGTTTGCTTGATTGAAAACTATAAATACTGATTTCATATTTTTTTATTTATCTGATAATTGCATGAATATAAACTCTTTGCGAGCCTTCTCTTCTTTATTGCGTTCACCATGTTTTGACATGATAGCATACAATACAGGAACAACTATTAGGGTTATTATTGTTGAAACTAACAAACCACCTATAACGACTATGCCCATAGGCTGCCACATTTCAGAACCTTCGCCGCTACTCAAAGCCATTGGTACCATACCTAATACTGTAGTCAAAGCAGTCATTAACACAGGACGCAGACGAGATGCACCGGACAATTCGATTGCTTCATTCAATTCGTACCCCCTGTCGCGCATCAAATTGGTATAATCAACTAACACAATACCATTCTTAACTACAATACCAACTAACATTACAACACCTAATGCTCCAATCATATCAAGAGATGTATTTGTAATTAACAGAGCAAATATAACACCTGTTATAGCAAACGGCACTGACATCATAATAATAAATGGTTTTGCAAATGATTCGAATTGTGATGCCATAACAATGTATACAAGCATAATAATCAGAGCTAACAACATTCCTAAATCGCCGAATGTTTCTTGTTGATCTTCATAATCACCACCATAACGTATTGTTACGCCTGCCGGTATATCCATTTTATCAACTTCTTTTTGAATTGCAGTTGCCAACTCTCCTAAAGATGTTTCGTATGGGGTTACGCCAACAGTAACAATACGTTGACGACTCTTACGATCTATCTCAGGAGGGCACCAATACTCTTGAACTGATGCAATCTCGCTAAGTTTTATTAAACTACCTTTAGCTGTGGGTATCGTCATATTTTCTATATCAGATATAGAATTTCTATTCTCTTCTTTCAAACGAACACGAATATCGTATTCATCTCCGTCTTCTTTAAGATATCCTGCAGTATATCCGTTTACACGGTTTCTAACATACATAGATATTACTGATGAGCTTAACCCATGACTAGCAATTTTTTCTTTATCTACAACGATTTTTAATTCGGCGCGATCTTCATCACGACTAATATCAATATCACGTGCACCTACAACATTATTGCGAATTCTTTGTTTTATTGCCTCTGCAAAATTAGTGGTAGTATCAAAATCGTAACCATAAATTTCAATATTTACGGTAGATGCTCCTCCACCACCTATACCACTTGAAACCTCGCATTGATAGTCAACAATTTCAGGATAACGATCAAGTTCTTTACGAAGTACCTCCGCTATTTCAAATATTGTACGTTTACGTTCATATTTTTTAGAACAAACAACTGTCATTTGAATCTTATTATTTGTAGTTGAGGTAAACAAAGCAGATATACCTGCGTCATCATTTGAACCTGCAGTTGTAGTTACCATTCTCATTTCTGGTACTAATGTAGCAAAACGAGCTTCCAATTGGCGTGCTGTTATAGATGTTTCTTCAACACGAGTTCCGCGTTGTAATTCAATCTTAACTGTTAAACGTCCATTATCACTTTGGTTCATAAAGTTTGTACCTATAGCACCCATAAATACAGGTACTAAAGATATGGCAAATAATGCTAATACTGAAATGATTGTAATCGTTTTATGAGTAAGACAAACATGCAATGCTTTAGCATACCACACATCTACTTTATCCAAAAATCCGACTATATGCTTTTGATACCAATCTACTTTCTCATCATCTTCTATCAAATTACCGTTTTTATCAATATGTACTTTTTTTGACTTAAGAAGTTTTGAGCATAACATAGGAGTTAATGAAATTGCTATAAGAGTTGATGTACATACAACTATTGTAACAATCCATCCTAATTCCTTAAATAAGATACCTGCCATACCTGTAAGCATTGTAAGTGGAACGAATACCGCTACAATAACCAAAGTTGTTGCAATAACTGATATCCAAACTTCGTTTGTTGCGTAAATAGATGCTTCTCGGGGGTTTTCACCTCTATCAATATGTGTCGATATATTTTCTAAGACCACAATTGCATCATCTACAACCATACCAATAGCGATTGTCAATGAACAGAGTGAAATAATATTTAACGAACTATCTACAAATAATAAGTAAATGAACGCAACTATCAAAGATATAGGGATAGTTAAACCAATAATAAGTGTCGCTCTCCATTTACCTAAGAAGAATAATATTACTAATACTACGAAAAATAATGCATATAATATTGATTCTTGTAAAGAGTCAATTGAGTTTTGAATATTTTCTGATGAATCGTATATAACATCTATATGAACATCTGATGGCAATGTTTTTTGTATTTTAGCAATCTCTCTTCTAACATCATTACATATCTGAACAGTATTTGCACCTGATTGTTTCATGATAATCATACGAACACCATCGCGACCATTAATTTTTTCTTCCATGGTAAGATCCTTAATGGTGTCACGTACTGTTGCAATATCTCTAATGTAAACTTGTTTTCCTTGTGCTGTTGTTGTTACAACAAGATCGTTTATCTCAGAACTTTCAACATATTCACTACGTACCTGTAATTGATACTGCTCCTTATCCATCTTAACATTACCCGAAGATAAGTTCAAGTTGTTATTGCTAACAGCAGCACCAACAGTTTCTAGAGGAATACGATATGCATCCAATTTTTCTTGATCAATATCTACATATACGTAACGTTCGGGAGATCCTGACAAAGATATATTACCTATACCATCAACACGATTCAATTGAGGGACAACTTCATCATTCAACAATTTATCCAATCCCGAATAAGTTTCATCTGCAGTAATTGCATATTGAGCAATGGGCATTGCACTGGAACTAAATTTAAAGATAAATGGAATTGATGTCCCATCAGGTAGGTTGTCTTTTACCATATCTATATACGATCGGACATCATTTACTACTTCATCCATATTTATACCCCACTCAAACTCCATTGTAACAACAGAAATGTTATCCTTAGATGTTGATGTGATTTCTTTTAATCCATCAACAGAGTTTAAACTATTTTCTAGAAGTTTACTTACATTTGTTTCAATTTCACTGGCATTGGCTCCTGCGTATGTTGTTAATACCATAACATAAGGAGGATCCATTTGAGGAAATTGATCAATAGGTAATCTCAAATAGGAGAATATACCTATTATTATAACGGCAACGAAAATAAGAATAGTCGTTACCGGTTTATTAATGGCTGTCTTGTAAATACTCATAATTATATGACTTTATTCATTATTATATTATTGTTGTGCATTAAAGTCATTTAAGACATTCAATTTCACACCATCAATAAGGCGAGCTTGCCCTGTAACTACTAATTCATCACCTTCTTTAATCTCTTCGCTTATTATCTCAACATTTTCATCAAAACGTTGACCCAATGTTACAGCAACTCTTTTTGCTCTGCCATTATTATTTAAAAATACATAACGATCATTTGAACCGATTAATTTTAAAACAGCTTGATAAGGAGCAATTAAAGTTTTTGCTTTACCAACCGGTATTGTTGTATGTACATACATACCCGGACGCAACAATTCTTGTGCATTCGGTATTTTTACCTTTATTGTAAATGTATGAGAATTAACATCTACGGTAGGATACACAATTTCAATTGTACCATTAAATGTTTTATTAGGATAAATACCAGAAACTATAGAAATAGGCATTCCGACTTTTACAAATGGAAAGTATGCTTCAGGTATATTTATTAAAGCTTTTAAAAAATTAATTTGCGTAAGAGTAAGAATCGGTTGTCCTGCACACAATTCACCATCTTCAAAATTTTTTGCAGATATATATCCCGAATATTGTGCTTTTACAAAAGTATTTGTTTCGTATAAAGCCAAGGTTTCTTTTGTTTGGTCGTATTGAACTTTTGTTTTATCATAATTTTGTTGCGAAATACTTCCTGCCTGTTTCAATGCTTCCATACGTTCCATTTCCACACCTAGATTTGCATAAGCTAATTTTGTAGTTGTATATTGAGTAGGATCCATGCGAACTAATAATTGTCCTTGCGATACTTTATCACCTACTTCAACATATATGTGTTCAATAATTCCGCTTATTGAAGACGCAATATTCATGGTTTCGTAACCTTGCAACGTTGTTGCAAGATTAATCTCACGAGAAATCTCTTTTTGTTGAAGAATTTGTGTTTGAACCCTCTCTACACGTTCTTCGGTTTTTTCTTCTTTTTTGTTTCCATCACAAGCTGTGAAAGAAAGTGTTACTATGGCTGCAACTGTCAGAATACTAAACTTTTTCATTTTTGTATATTATTATATTTGTTATTTTTTTTTGTTTTGTCCAAGAACTTCTATACTAAACAAACTTCAAAGGTATTTTGTAGCTTTAAATTAATTTGAGGAATTATTTATTCAACAAGTTTTTTAAATTAATGTATGCGTTAACCATCTCCAACATAGAAGAAATATAATTAGTTTGAGCCGTTAATAATTCTTGAGTCGCTGTAGTAACTTCAGTACTTGAGGCATATCCAAATTCGAATTTTTTAGAAACATTTTCAAATACACTTTGTGTTACATTAATGTTCTTTTTTTGAACTTCATATGTTTCGTAAGCAGATTTAAGATTATACTTCAATTGTTTATCTTGAACTTTTAATAGATCTTCAGTATCAGCCAAAGTGTTTTGAGCAGCCGCATATGCCAATTTCTTTTCTGTTACGGCAGATGCTCTTTTTCCGCTTGACCATATTGGAATACCTAATGAAACTCCTATCATATTAGGGGGAGTTGTATTCATACCTTCTGCTGCCCCAAAATATGTTTTAGCAGAATATTGATAGTATCCACTTAAACTTGGAACATAATCCATGGCTGTAAGTGTTATCTGTTTTTTTGCTAATTCTGTATTTTTACTTACTAATTGATAATCGTAATTATTATCAAGGATTAATTCTGACGAAAGCAAATCAATTGTTGTATCAATGTTCAACAAATCTTCGAGTTTTTCGGTAAGTATTATATCACAATCAACACCTGCACCTAAATATATACGTAACATATTGTACAATGTTTCAACTTGACGTTTTGTACTATTGATACTACTTTGGTATGATGCTAATTGAACGGAAATTTGATCAGCAGTAGTTTGTTCTGAAGTGCCTACTTTAACTGCATTCTGCGCACGTGCGTAGATGTCTTGCATGTTTTTTAGGTTCTTTTCCAATAGAACTACGGTTTCTTCCATTGCCAATATAGAGTAATATGTAGTAGTAACATTTGAAGAAACTGTCTGTTCTGTTTGTTTTGCTTGCACATTAGACATATCAATTGCAATATTCTTCAATAAAGTTCCTACTATCTGAGATCCGGTAATTGCAATAGATGCTGTAATAGCCAAAGTTCCTGATGGGTTCATAGGTACAGAAAAACCACCTATTTGCATATTATAACCACACATATTTGAGTAGTCAATACTAGCTTTGGCTTGAGGTAACATTGTTGCAATAGTTTGCCAACGAGAAGCCTCAGCTTGCTTGACTGACAATGACGCGTTTTGCAATGAACGATTATGCTCTATTGCATATTGCTTAGCATCATTTAAACTAAGATTTAATGACATTCTTTCAGGTTGTCCTTCTTGCGCGAAAGTAGACAATACAGTCAAAATTGTCAGCAAGGAAAAAAACATTCTTTTCATGTTACATCTATATATTATTTTTCACTACAATATTTTTTTTGGTAATATTCCAAACCTTTTTTATTACATACTATTCTCATATATCCGTCCATCATTAACTCAATAATAGAATCTTTGTATTTTACTTTTTTATCATGTCCAAAATCTAAAGGAGTTAAAAACCAACGTTGAGCAAATATAGGAAACAAATCAAGATTAATATCCTTACGGAATAAGCCTTCCTCTATTCCTTTTTTTAAATGTTCTACAAGGATCAATTTAAAAGTAGAGCTACGTTCTTCAAGAAATTTACGATGTACCTCAGGATAATATTTATCCAAATCTCTGAAAAATTTTTCATTACGACGAGCCCTCTCTCGCTGCAAAGGTTGTTTAAAACGCATAATAACATCAATCATGTTATATTTGCTATTTGTTAAATCCTTATCGTCTTCTTTTTGATTGTATTCGTTAATGTTTCTCAATACTGCAGATACCAAATCCTCCTTTTGATTATACTCTGTATAGAAAGTCTTCTTTGATATATGCAGTTCATTGCATATATCATCAATACTAACACTTCTGATGCCATACTTAACAAATAAAATCTCAGCTGCTTTTTCTATGTCTTTTCTCAAATTTTCCACGGCACAAAAGTAGTTTAATTGCAGTATCTACAATATTATTATTTGTTAAAATACAACTATCAAAAATCAAAATGATGATATATAATTGATAATCAAACGATTATCTGGAAACTATTTTACTGCAGAAATTTCCAGATACCCGTTTTGTAATAGTTTTGCAATAATTTAGTCTATGATTATTAATTTGATTATAACAATGAGTGGTCGCTCAAGAAAGAATGTAAAAAAAATAGCGTCAAATGACGCTATTTTTTTATTATTGCTCAACTTTACGGTACTTACCTTCAATAAGCAGCATACCCGGGTAAATATCACCACCTGTTGACTTTTTAAAGTAGGTGGCATCTAGGTCAGCTCCCTCCTCTTTCTCTTCAGCAGCCATATAAAGGTTGTCCCAAATCTTGCCTTTCACTGGTTTGAGATTAGCAACAAATTTATACTTGGTTTTATTGGTATTAGGGTCAACTATACGTTGAACAACTTGGAATTTACTCTTTTCAGTAATGCCCTCTTTAAGTCCAATCTTAGCCTTATAACCTATTACATTACCTTTTTCATTGGTTACAAGCTCATAGATAGGAGTTTTAAGTTTAAAGTCTTCATATTTAAGCTGAAGTGCGGCAATATTCTTATCTTGTGAACGAGTGCAGTTAAGTTTAACCAAATCATGACGATCATACTTTCCCTTAACTACTGAATTCTCATCAAATTCATACTCATGAGCCACATATTTAACCTTAAAGAGTGATGTGTCATTCATAAAGGCTGTCATACGCTCAACATCAGGCTCTTCTGTGTAATATGAATCATAAAAAACCGCCTCTATTGAATCATTCCATTGCAATTGGAATAGGTATGAGTGGTTCATAACCTTAAAGCCCGTAAACTGATCAGCAATGGCACCAGCCATGTCGGCCACTTGTGAACCTACATTGCCGCCAAGAAAGGCATCTGCAACACCACCAAGAATTGACATTGCAGTCTTTGCAGCAGCAGCCTTCTGTTCTGCTGTAACGTATGTCATATCATTGACAATGGCAAATGTTTGTCCAATAAGTTCTTCTCCGGCATCAGATAGAGTTGCAAGACCACGGGTTGTACGCATGGCATTCTGAACATCAAGTGCTGTTGCGTCATATTGACCTCTCTCTTGAATAAGTTGGGTATTAAACGTTGCCGTGGCAGGATCATCTGATGAAATATTAAACCATTTGCCAATCATATGGAGGCCAATATTTGACTTATTCAGAAACTTCTCCAAAGCTATTCCGTTTTTCTCTATCTCTTTAGACGAGAGTATTTTACCATACACAGCTTTGTAAAGTCCGTCCTTTTTTTTCTGAGTTCCGTTAAACCATGAGTTTTCAAGAACCTTAATATTCATGTCATGGCCATCATACTTGTCTGGGATAGGAATCTCAACGTATGCATCTTTAATATCTTTACCAAACTCATCTTCAGGGTGATGAACCATCATTGTTGCCAAGGCACTACGGCGGTACTT
>MWBK01000236.1 GCA_002069025.1 Bacteroidetes bacterium ADurb.Bin302
TCTGTTGATAAAGGCGAATACGGAACAGCGTCCTCATAAGCCGGTCCTATTAGTCGCGAGAAACATGCTGTTGCAATGTACGAATTTCCACCCTGGCTTTTAGTAAATACAAATCCGTCGTGGCAGTTCGTAAGAATCTCAGGAGATAAGTAACCTTCTTCAAATCCGGATTTGTAAAAATATGCTTGTACAGCGTCAGCTACGGCAAATGCCCAACATGGACCCGTTATTTGTTGACTTCTCGGATCAAGAAGCCAAGATTGTTCTCTCGAATCAAATCTTTCCGGAAGTGTATTCCTTGTATGCGAAATCGTATAGTTATTAAAATTCGATGGATGCGATATATAACCATTAGAATTAGCATTAGCTGTACAAGTTAGCATAGTTAGAAATAAAACGCAAAGTAGATGTCTTGTCATAGTATTATTTTTTAGTTATTTCAGGATAAGCAATACGTGTGTGATATATGTTTTTTAATTTTTCTTTGAGTACAGATTTAGTCAGTGTTATCTGTTTTAATGTTAATGGTGCATTATCTAAAAAGTGTCCATATACAAGTCCGTCAACTATGTCCTCTACTAATTGATTGATGCTTTCGTCAGTATATTCAGTCATACCACGTGATGCAGCTTCAACAGAATCACAAATCATTAAAATACCCAATTCCTTAGTGTACGGATTTGGTCCTGAATATGTAAAAAGGCTTTCATCAACAGTTTCGTTAGGATGTTGGTTAATCCAAGTATTGTAAAAATATTTAGTTATATTTTTTCCATGATGAGTTTCTATAAATTCAATTACACTACGCGGTAAACCGTATTCTTTTGCGAGTGCCTTACCATCAGATACATGCCGCATGATAATTTGTGCACTACCCTCAGGACTCAGTTTGTCATGTGGATTATTCCCCTTAACTTGGTTTTCTGTGAAAAATGCCGGATTTTGAATTTTACCAATATCATGGTACAAAGCTCCTGTACGTGCCAAAAGCGGATTAGCACCAACTTTTATTGCAATTTCTGCTGCTAAATTAGAAACTTGCATCGAGTGTTGAAACGTGCCTGGTGCAGATTCAGACAATCTTCTCAATAAAGAATTATTAGTGTTAGTCAACTCAATGAGTGTAACATTTGATATAAAACCAAAAGTTTTTTCTATAATGTAAATTAATGGGTATGCAAACAATAACATTATACCATTAATTGAAAATGATAATAACATTTCCCAATTAATTTTGTAAATGGTCAATCCATAGCCTAAATAGAAAATGCAGTAGCTTGCAAAAATAATAAGAGCAGATTTTATTAGTTGCGATCTTTGTGTAAGGTCTTTTAAGCTGTAAATAGTTACCATACCCGCAGTGATTTGTAATAGTATATATTCAAATTGCGAGTGCACCATCAGAGCCGAAATTAATATTGTGATAAAGTGTGCAAATAATGCAGTACGAGTATCAAAAAACGTACTTAATATAATAGGTAGTAATGCGTATGGTATGAAAAACAGAAAATACTCTTCAGAATATTTTTTGACAATTAAGGAAGTTAAAACGGTAAATCCGGATATCAAAATTAATATTAAAATAATATACCGTTTGCTATTGTAAAATTTTTTTCGGAATAACCTTATGTATAAGTAAAACAATAAAATAAGGAAAGTTACTAATAATGCTTGTCCGCTAATCAACCATTTGTTTTGTTCAGACGAATACTCTTTACGTGATTCATAATCTTTTCTTAGAGAATCTAATATCTTGAATTTTTGTTCAGTTACAATTTCTCCTTTGTCAATAATACGTTCCCCTGCTTGTACCATACCCGAAGTAGTTGATACATTATTCAGTTCATCAGTTTTAATTTTGTTTGTTATATCCGAATTGTATTGCAAATTGCTTTTTAAATAATTTTCAATTCCGAATTCTCTTAATTTTGTTGAAGATAGATCACTTGGAATATTGTTTACTATTTTTTGTAAAGCTTTAGATACTGAATAAATGTCTTCGGTGGCATGATTTCTTCCTATGCCATCATTGTTTAGTACAACTATATGTTCTGTATTTTTAGTTTTTAATTCAGTGAATTGATTGTTGTTAAGTAGGCCTTTGGAGTATATCTCATGTAGTTGGCTTTTTAAATAAGTTGCATATGGAGCGTGCTCATCCTTAGTTTCATTTATGCCATCTTCGGATAAAGAGACATTCATAATGTATGTCTCCATGTTTTTTATTTGTTCCGATTCTACTGCACTATTATAATTATAATAAGGTATATTCTTTTTGAGAACAGCATCTCTGTCTGCCTTTAATTCAGCTTTTGTTTTATATATTGGAGCATCATAAGTTGCTGTTAGTAAATCATATTGCCATGGTTTACCCACCTCAAATTGGTATTGATACTTGGCTTCTCTTGGAAAGCTGCATATTATAGCCACTATTGCAAGGACAAACAATACATTCTTGAATATTTCATCAAATATTTTTTGTTTGCGCTTTACTTGATCTTTCATATAGTTAAAATCAAAGTGAATTTTTCGCAAATGTAACTTTTTATGCGCATATAACAATAATTAATTTTAAATTTGTGGCAGAATAAACATAGTAATTCATGAAAGAGGAACAATCAAAAAATCAATTAAACATTGAACTTTCGGACGAAATGGCTGAAGGTGTTTATGCAAATTTGTCAATCATAGCACATTCATCAAGTGAATTTGTTTTGGATTTTGTAAGAATAATGCCCAATACTCCAAAAGCTAAAGTTAAAGCACGCATAATACTCACTGCAGAACATGCAAAGAGACTGTTGTATGCACTTAAAGAAAATGTAGATAAATACGAGAGTCAGTACGGAAAAATAGATTTACCTGAGCAAAAAATTCAAATTCCAATGAACTTTGGCGGATTTAAAGGCGAAGCATGAAACGTAAGAATAGTCAGCTTGTAAGAACATATACGTATACCGGCAATAGTACTGTAGATACGTATATTGAATTGTCTTTGTTCGGGCAAGACATTCCATTTCGTACAATAAGATGTAATTCTTCACAAGAAATAATTGCTGAAATTTCTGCAAACAAAAGTTTATCATATTGGATAGCCATAAAAGGTTTAAAAGATATTAGCAATATAGAAGTAATTCTTAAGTATTTTAAAATAAATATATTACACATTCAAGATATATATAACAGAAATCATCTTCCAAAAATTGAGGAGTATTCGGAGTACTTGTTTGCCATTCTTAATACACTAACAAAATCAGAGACACATTATGAGCATGATAACGTGTCTCTGATTTTGGGAAATAATTTTGTGCTTACGTTTCAAGACACTGACAGAGGGATTTTTGATAATATCAGTCAAACACTTAGTGGCAGTCAATCTATAATTACTGCAGACCATTTATTTAGTATATTGCTTAACAATACAACAGTAGATTTTATGAATGATGTCGAAATGATAAGCGATATGCTACAGAATTTGGAGACACACATTCTAAACTTTTCTCCAAATAAAGGAATGGCAAAAGAATTGCAATATGCTAGGAAGTTGTTAATCCAGTTAGGTAAGAGTACATTCCCAATCAAAGAAAAATTAGGACGTCTTTCTACTGGCGAAAACAAATTCATAAGACCCGAAAATTTGTTGTATTTTCAAGATGTAAAAGATCACATAATTTATGTAGTTCAAGTTATAAGTGATAATAAAGAAATGTTACGCTCTTTAGAAGATTTGTATCTGGCAGGTAACGATTTGCGTATGAATCAAATAATGCAGCGTCTTACGGTAATTTCTACTATCTTTATACCGCTTACATTCTTGGTAGGATTATGGGGTATGAATTTTACTTCAATGCCTGAAATCCACTGGCAATATGGTTACTTATTTGCATGGGGAATAATTCTGCTTGTTGCCATATTAACAGTATGGTTTTTGAAACGCTATAAATGGTTTTAGTGCATTTGAAAGACTGCATATTTCAGTTAACAAAACTTCATTTGTAAGGCTTTGTGAAAAAATATTTCATTAAAAACCTATTTTTCTTTTGTATAATAAAATTTATTCATAACTTTGCAACCCCAAAAAATGTGCTTTTGGTTCAATTTGTAATTAGTTTTTGAGCTAACAAGTTGATAATTAGATATAAATTTTTTGTAAATCATATATAATAACAAGTTACAATGCCTACTATTCAACAATTAGTAAGAAAAGGGAGAACAGTGCTGACCGAAAATAGCAAGGCTCCAGCTTTGGATTCTTGCCCACAACGTCGTGGAGTATGTGTGCGTGTTTACACTACGACTCCAAAAAAGCCAAACTCTGCTTTACGTAAGGTGGCTCGTGTTCGCTTAACTAACCAAAAAGAGGTTAACTCTTACATTCCGGGAGAAGGACACAATTTGCAGGAACACTCAATCGTGATGATTCGTGGAGGTCGTGTTAAGGATCTTCCAGGTGTACGCTACCACATAGTACGTGGTACATTAGATACAGCCGGTGTAAATGGACGTACTCAAAGACGTTCTAAATATGGCGCAAAACGTCCAAAAGCAGGCGCAGCCAAACCAACAGGCAAAAAGTAATTAGGAATTTTAATAAAAACAGTTAATAATATTGTTTTGCATATTTGGAAAAGCTTATCAAGGTTGAGTAAATAGATTCAGAGGAATCTTTTGAAGACAGCAATTGGCAACCAAAAACAAAACGGATAATTTTGAAAAAAAATGAGAAAAGCGAAACCTAAAAAAAGGATTGTTTTACCAGATCCTGTTTTCGGAGAGATAATGGTTACAAGATTTGTTAACCATTTAATGTATGACGGAAAGAAATCTACTGCCTACACAATCTTCTATTCAGCATTAGACTCAGTAAAGGCAAAACTCGCAAATGAAGATAAAACTGCTATCGAAATTTGGAAAGCAGCTTTAGATAATATAACTCCGCAAGTCGAAGTTAAATCACGCAGAATTGGTGGTGCTACCTTCCAAGTACCTACTGAAATCCGTCCAGAACGGAAAGAATCCATATCAATGAAAAATATGATCCATTACTCTAGAGTTAGAGGTGGAAAAACTATGGCAGATAAGTTAGCTGCTGAAATAGTTGATGCATACAACATGCAAGGAGCTGCCTTTAAACGTAAGGAAGATATGCATCGTATGGCTGAAGCAAACCGTGCATTTGCACATTTCCGCTTCTAATAATTAAGACAGACAAATAAAAATGGCAAAAGGAGATTTAACATACACTAGGAATATCGGTATCATGGCACACATTGATGCCGGTAAGACAACTACATCAGAGCGTATATTGTTTTATACTGGTTTGACCCACAAAATTGGTGAAGTACATGATGGTGCAGCAACAATGGACTGGATGGAACAAGAGCAGGAACGTGGTATAACTATTACATCTGCTGCTACTACAACGTTTTGGAATTACAATAACAATAAGTACAAGATTAACCTTATAGACACTCCGGGGCACGTAGACTTTACAGTTGAAGTAGAACGTTCTCTTCGTATCCTTGATGGAGCTGTTGCTGCATTTTGTGCAGTGGGTGGTGTAGAGCCTCAATCAGAGACAGTATGGCGTCAAGCCGAAAAATATAATGTTCCTCGTATAGGTTATGTCAATAAGATGGACCGTTCAGGAGCTGACTTTTTTGACGTATTTCGTCAAGTAAAAGAAGTACTTGGTGCTACTCCCGTTGCAATTCAAATTCCTATTGGTGCAGAAGAAACATTTAAAGGTGTAATTGACTTGGTTAAAATGAAAGCAATTCTATGGCATGATGAGACCATGGGTGCTGAATACGAAGTTGACGAGATTCCTGATAATTTAAAAGCTGAAGCAGAGGAATGGAGAGCTAAAATGTTGGACGTAGCCGCAGAGTTTGATGATGTGTTGATGGAGAAATATTTTGACGATCCTTCTACAATAACAGAAGAAGACATCAAGCGTGCTATCCGTAAAGGAACATTAAGCATGAAGATCAATCCTATGATTTGTGGATCTTCATTCAAAAATAAAGGTGTACAAACAATGTTGGATGCGATTTGTGATTATTTGCCTAGTCCAATTGATACTCCTGAAGTAATTGGTCATGATGTAAATGACCCTGAAAAAGAAATTGCACGTAAACCTGATGCAAGTGAACCATTATGTGCATTGGCATTTAAGATAGCAACAGACCCATATGTAGGCCGTTTGTGTTTCTTCCGTGTATATTCAGGAAAAATCGAAGCAGGTTCTTATATATTCAATACACGTTCCGGCAAAAAGGAAAGAATCTCTCGTTTGTTTCAAATGCACTCAAATAAACAAAATCCTGTAGATGTTATTTATGCTGGTGATATAGGTGCAGGAGTTGGTTTTAAAGATATTCGTACAGGTGATACTTTGTGCGATGAAGATAACCAAATTACATTGGAATCAATTGATTTCCCTGCACCGGTTATAGGTGTTGCAGTTGAACCTAAGACTCAAAAGGATTTGGATAAATTGGGTATAGGTTTAGGTAAATTAGCTGAAGAAGATCCTACATTTACTGTTAAAACAGATGAACAATCAGGTCAAACAATCATTTCCGGTATGGGTGAACTTCACTTGGAAATTATTATTGATCGTTTGAGACGTGAATTCAAAGTAGAATGTAATCAAGGCCGTCCACAAGTATCATACAAAGAATCTATTACCAAGACTGTTGAACTTCGTGAAGTTTACAAGAAACAATCAGGTGGTCGTGGTAAATTTGCTGATATGATATTACGTGTAGGACCTGTTGATGAAGGCTTTGAGGGATCTTTGCAATTTATTGACGAAGTTAAGGGTGGTAATATTCCAAAGGAATTTATCCCTTCAATTCAAAAAGGATTTACAGCTGCTATGCGTAATGGTGTTTTAGCCGGATATCCTGTAGATAAATTGAAAGTTGTTGTAGTTGATGGTTCTTACCATCCTGTCGATTCAGATCAGATCTCATTTGAAATATGTGCTCAATTAGCATTTAAAGAAGCTTGCTCAAAAGCAAAACCTGTGTTACTTGAACCTATTATGAAAATTGAGGTTGTAACACCTGAAGAAAATATGGGTGATGTAATCGGTGACTTAAACAAACGTCGTGGTCAAGTTGAAGGTATGGAGTCAAGTCGTACCGGAGCACGTATAGTAAAAGCAAAAGTACCATTAGCAGAAATGTTTGGATATGTAACTTCTTTGCGTACAATTACATCAGGGCGTGCAACATCATCAATGGAATTCTCTCACTATTCTGAGGTTTCAGCTTCAATTGCAAAAGAAGTTTTAACAGAAGCTAAAGGTAGAGTAGACTTATTGTAGTAATAATCATGAATGGGTTTAGTAAATGATTCTTAAACCTATTCTTAATAATAAAATAACAAATGAACCAAAAAATTAGAATCAAATTAAAATCTTACGATTACAATTTAGTAGATAAGTCAGCTGAAAAGATCGTAAAGACAGTAAAAGCAACAGGAGCTGTAGTTAGCGGTCCAATTCCTCTACCAACTCATAAACGTATATTTACTGTTAACCGTTCAACATTCGTCAATAAGAAGTCTCGCGAACAATTTCAATTGTTTTCGTACAAACGCTTAATTGACATCTATAGCTCTACAGCTAAAACTGTTGATGCATTGATGAAACTTGAATTACCTAGTGGAGTAGGTGTTGAAATAAAAGTATAAAAGATAGTAGTATTACATTAATAATAATTGAAATGCCAGGATTAATAGGAAAAAAAATCGGAATGACTTCCGTTTTCAGTGCTGATGGAAAAAATATTCCATGCACTGTTATCGAAGCTGGTCCTTGTGTTGTTACGCAGATCAAAACCGTTGAAATAGACGGTTATGAAGCAGTTCAATTAGGTTTCGCAGAAAAGAAAGAAAAAAACGTAACGAAACCTGAAGCCGGACTTTTCAAAAAAGCAGGCGTAGCACCTCAATACCACTTGGTTGAGTTCAAAGGATTTGAAGAAAGCTTCAAATTAGGTGATGTTATTACCGTAGATATGTTCGCAGATGCACTGTGGGCTGATGTAATCGGAACATCAAAAGGTAAAGGATTTCAAGGTGTTGTAAAACGTCACGGCTTCGGTGGTGTCGGTCAAGCAACACATGGTCAGCACAACCGCTTACGTGCTCCAGGTTCTGTAGGTGCTTGTTCATACCCTGCAAAGGTATTTAAAGGCATGCGCATGGCTGGACGTATGGGTGGAGATCGTGTTACTGCCCAAAATCTTGAGATATTAAAGATTATCCCAGAAAATAATTTGATTTTAATCAAAGGTTCTGTCCCGGGAGCGAAAGGTTCAATCGTAATAGTGAATAAATAATGGAACTGAGTATATATAACATTCAAGGAAAAGAAACTGGAAGGAAAATCGTTTTAGACGAATCCATTTTCGGTGTCGAACCCAATGACCATGCTATTTATTTAGCTGTAAAGCAATATATGGCAAATAAGCGTCAGGGTACCCACAAGTCAAAAGAAAGAAGCGAAGTTTCGGGTAGTACCCGTAAATTGGGTAGACAAAAAGGCGGCGGCGGCGCTCGTCCTGGTGATATTAATTCACCGGTACGTGTAGGTGGCGGTCGTGTATTTGGTCCAACTCCTCGTGATTATAGCTTCAAGTTAAATAAGAAATTGAAACAATTGGCACGCAAGTCAGCTTTGTCATATAAGGCAAAAGATAATGGTTTGACAATTGTTGAAGATTTTACATTTGATGCACCTAAAACCAAAAATTTCACCACTTTATTGAATAATTTCAATCTTGCTGGTAAAAAATCAATTTTGGTTTTATCAGAACCAAATAAAAACGTATATTTGTCGGCTCGTAATTTAGAGTCTTCGGAAGTGCTAATTTCTTCTGAATTAAACACATATAAGATTCTTGATGCTAACAATATAGTATTAACTGAGAAAGCACTTGCAGGATTGGTTGAAACTTTTAACGCTTAAGAGGAGAATAAAGAATGGAAATCATTATCAAACCGATAGTTACGGAAAAAGCGACAGGATTAACAGAAAAGCAAGGTAAATATGCTTTTAGAGTTGTTAAAAGCGCTGACAAGAAGAAAATCAAGGCTGCTATTGAGTCAACATATAACGTAACAGTTGTAGATGTTGATACAGCAGTATGCAAAGGGAAAGTAAAAAGTCGTTACACTAAAGCCGGTATGTTAGTTGGAAAAACTTCTGACTATAAGAAAGCAGTAGTGACTTTGAAAAAGGGAGACTCAATCGATTTTTATAGCAATATTTAAGAATAAAAAATGGCTGTACGTAAATTCAACCCCACAACGCCGGGGCAGAGACACAAGATTATTGGAACATTCGAAACAATTACCGAATCTGTTCCAGAAAAGTCTCTTGTATTCGGAAAAACCAAAAGCGGTGGTCGCAACAACACTGGAAAGATGACCATGCGCTACATTGGTGGCGGACACAAGAGAAAATTTAGAGTAATTGACTTCAAGAGGGAGAAAGACGCAATCCCAGCAATAGTTAAGACAATTGAATACGATCCGAATCGTTCGGCACGTATCGCTTTGTTGTTTTATGCTGATGGTGAAAAACGTTATATTTTAGCTCCAAACGGTCTAGAAGTAGGTCAAACACTACTATCTGGTGAAAAAGCCGCTCCTGAAGTAGGCAATACCTTACCGTTGCAAAATATTCCGCTCGGTACGGTTATTCACAATATTGAGTTAATTCCTGGCCAAGGCGCATTATTGGTGCGTTCTGCCGGTACTTTTGCTCAATTGACGTCGCGCGAAGGTAAATATGCCACTGTAAAATTGCCTTCAGGTGAAACGCGAATGATTTTATGTGCATGTAAAGCTACTGTAGGTGTAGTAGGTAATTCTGATCACGCTTTGGAACAATCAGGAAAAGCAGGACGCTCTCGTTGGTTAGGTCGTCGTCCTAGAAACCGCGGCGTTGTAATGAATCCTGTTGATCACCCAATGGGTGGTGGTGAAGGTAGAGCTTCAGGTGGTCATCCAAGATCTCGTAAAGGTCTGTTGGCTAAAGGTTATAAGACCCGTACTCCTAAGAAGGCCTCGAATAAGTATATTATCGAAAGAAAAAAGAACTAGTAACCAGATTTAATTAGAGAATAATATGAGTCGTTCATTAAAAAAAGGACCTTTCATTAGCGTAAAACTTGAAAAAAAGGTAGTCGCTATGAATGAGGCAAATAAAAAATCCGTAATTAAAACATGGTCTAGAGCTTCGATGATATCTCCTGATTTTGTAGGTCATACTATTGCAGTACATAACGGAAATAAATTTATTCCTGTATATGTAACTGAAAATATGGTAGGTCACAAGTTAGGTGAATTCGCTCCTACTCGTACGTTTAGAGGCCATAGTGGAAACAGATAATAAAAAGATTATAATATGGGTGTAAGAAAAAGAAAAACAGCAGAAGAGAGCAAGGCGAGCAAAAAATCGCTTTACTATGCGAAGCTCAACGATGTGCCAACATCTCCCCGTAAAATGCGTTTAGTCGCAGATATGATTCGTGGTGTAGAGGTTAGAAAGGCATTAGGTATGTTGAAGTTCTCCACAAAAGAGGCTGCAGGACGTATGGAAAAACTCCTTCGTTCGGCTATAGCTAATTGGGAACAAAAAACCGAACAAAAAGCAGAAAACGGCAATCTTGTAGTAAGTGCCGTATACGTTGACTCGGGCAAAACTTTAAAGAGATTGCGTCCAGCTCCTCAAGGTAGAGGATATCGTATCCGTAAACGTTCGAACCACGTGACAATTTGTGTTGATAGTGTGAATAATAACGATACTAAAAATTAATGTTGGTATGGGACAGAAAGTAAATCCGATTAGCAACCGTTTAGGAATCATCAAAGGTTGGGACTCAAACTGGATAAAAGAGAACAAGAATTTTGGTGATACTATATTGGAAGACTATAAATTAAGAAAGTATTTGGATGCACGTCTTTCCAAGGCCAGCATTTCCCGTATTATTATTGAACGTACTTTGAAACTTATTACAATAACAGTTTGCACAGCCCGTCCCGGTATGATTATTGGTAAAGGTGGTCAAGAAGTTGATAAGTTGAAAGAGGAGCTTAAGAAAATTACCGATAAAGATGTTCAAATTAACATCTATGAAATCAAAAAGCCTGATTTGGATGCTGTTATAGTATCAAACAATGTGGCTCGTCAGATTGAAGGTAAAGTAGCATATCGTCGTGCAGTTAAAACAGCCATTGCTTCAACAATGCGTTTAGGTGCAGAAGGTATTAAAGTTCAAGTATCCGGTCGTTTGAACGGAGCAGAAATGGCTCGTTCAGAAATGTATAAAGAAGGTCGTACACCTCTTCATACTTTCCGTGCTGACATTGATTATGCTCATAGCGAAGCACTAACTAAAGTTGGCTTGATTGGTGTGAAAGTTTGGATATGCCGTGGAGAAGTTTATGGCAAAAAGGATTTAACTCCTCAATATGCAGCTTCTAAAGAAAGTGGCCGTCCTTCAATGGGTGGAAATCGCAACGAAGTTGGAAAGGGCGGTTTCAAAAAGAAAAGAAAATAATTAATAAGTTTATTTTAGCACTATGTTACAACCAAAAAAGACAAAGTTTAGAAGGCATCAGAAAGGTCACTTGAAAGGAAACGCTCAACGTGGCACTCAATTGGCTTTCGGATCTTTTGGAATAAAAACCCTGCAAACTAAGTGGATTACAGGGCGTCAGATAGAAGCTGCCCGTGTTGCCATAACACGTTATATGCAACGTCAAGGTCAGGTTTGGGTTCGTATTTTCCCTGATAAGGTTAAGACTGCCAAACCGGCTGATACACGTCAAGGAAAAGGTAAAGGTAATCCAGAAGGATTCGTTGCTCCTGTAACTCCGGGTAGAATGTTATTCGAAGTAGAAGGCGTTCCTTTTGAAATTGCAAAAGAAGCATTAAGACTAGGAGCTCAAAAACTTCCAGTTACGACTAAGTTCGTTACAAGAAACGATTACGATTTTGAAACCGAAAACGCGTAAATAGTATGAAAAACTCAGAAATAAAAGAATTAACCGACAAAGAGATTCTCGAAAAAATCGAGACTGAAAAGGGTGCTCTGTCTAAATTGAAACTAAGTCATACTATTTCTCCATTGGATAATCCGAATCAAATTCGTGAAGCGCGCAAAACCGTAGCTCGCCTTAAGACGGAGTTGACAAAAAGAGAAATGAATAAACAAAAATAAACAGCCCGGTTATGAGAAATCTAAGAAAAGAAAGACAAGGCATAGTTTCTAGCGACAAGATGGATAAAACGGTTACCGTATCTATTGAGTGGAAGGAAAAACACCCTATCTATGGCAAATTTGTCAGCAAGACAAAAAAATATCATGCCCATGACGAGAAGAACGAGTGTCATATCGGTGATACGGTGAGAATTATGGAAACACGTCCTTTGAGCAAGTTCAAAAGATGGAGAGTAGTTGAAATAGTCGAAAAAGCGAAATAGTATGATACAACAAGAATCAAGATTGGCAGTAGCCGATAATAGTGGTGCAAAAGAAGTATTATGCATCCGTGTATTAGGCGGTACAGGCAAACGTTATGCTACAGTGGGGGATGTCATTGTTGTTGCGGTTAAATCCGTAATTCCCTCAAGTGATACAAAAAAAGGATCAGTGTCAAAGGCAATTGTAGTCCGCACTAAAAAAGAAATAAGACGCGCTGATGGATCATATATTCGTTTCGACGACAATGCATGTGTCCTTTTAACAGGCGCAGGTGAAATGAGAGGCAGCCGTATATTTGGGCCTGTAGCAAGAGAATTGCGTGCGTCAAATATGAAAATTGTTTCTTTAGCACCTGAAGTACTTTAATTTTCGAAATCTAATAGAAAGATGAGTAAATTACACATAAAAAAGGGTGACACCGTTTACATTAATTCCGGTGACGACAAAGGAACCGTAGGTCGCGTATTAGAAGTCTTAACAGATAAACAACGCGCAATTGTGGAAGGTGCAAATATGGTATCAAAGCATACCAAGCCCAATGCAAAAAGTCCACAAGGTGGCATCGTGAAAAAAGAAGCCTCTATTCACATTTCAAATCTTAATCCGGTAGGAAAAGATAACAAACCGACTCGTGTCGGCAGAAAATTAGTGAATGGAAAGTTAGTCCGTTATGCTAAAAAAACAGGGGAGGAAATTAAATAATGAATACCGCCAGTTTAAAAAAAGATTATACGGAACGTATTGCTCCAGCTTTAAAGAAGGAATTTGGTTATAAATCATGTATGCAAGTTCCTGTTTTGGAGAAGATCGTTTTGAATCAAGGTTTAGGAGCTGCTGTTGCAGATAAGAAAATTATCGAAGTTGCATTGTCAGAAATGACAACAATCGCAGG
The DNA here is from genome assembly GCA_002069025.1 of Bacteroidetes bacterium ADurb.Bin302. The sequence continues at coordinate 13,402 of MWBK01000236.1, forward strand.
TCAAAAAGCTGTTCCAACATATTCTAACTTCAAATTGCGTAAAAAAATGCCAATTGGAGTATGTGTTACATTGCGCCGTGACTATATGTACGAATTCTTAGAGAAATTAGTACGTGTTGCATTGCCACGTATCCGTGACTTCAAAGGAATCAACAGCAAATTGGACGGAAGAGGTAATTACACCTTGGGAATTCAAGAACAAATCATTTTTCCTGAAATTAATATAGATTCTATATCGAAAATATCAGGTATGAATATTACCTTTGTGACCTCAGCAAAAACGGATGAAGAAGCGTTCGCTTTGTTGAAGGAATTTGGTTTACCTTTCAAAAAATAAAAGAAGATATGGCAAAAGAGTCAATGAAAGCCCGTGAGGTTAAGAGAGCTAAATTGGTGGCCAAATATGCCGCTAAAAGAGAGCAATTAAAGGCAGAAGGAAATTACGAAGCATTGCAAAGCATTCCTCGTAACGCTTCTCCTGTTAGATTGCATAATCGTTGCAAATTAACCGGACGTCCGAAAGGATATATTCGCGTATTTGGACTTTCGCGTATTCAATTCCGTGAAATGGCCTCTAAAGGTCTTATCCCGGGAGTGAAGAAAGCGAGTTGGTAATAAATACTAAAGAGATTTTTATAACTAAATATTGTCCGGGAAGGCCGGATTAATTTAATTTAAACAAACATGACAGATCCTATTGCAGATTATTTGACGCGCTTGCGCAATGCAATAAAAGCAAATCACCGTGTGGTTGAAGTGCCTGCGTCAAATTTAAAAAAAGAACTTACAAGGGTATTATTCGAGCAAGGATATATCCTAAACTACAAGTTCCAAGAAGACGGACCTCAAGGTTCAATTAAAATTGCTTTGAAGTACGATCAAACAAACAAAGTTAACGCAATCAAAAAGTTAGAACGTGTATCTACGCCTGGTTTGCGTAAATATTCCAGTCATAAAGAGCTTCCGCGTGTACTTAATGGTTTGGGTGTTGCGATTATTTCCACCTCAAAAGGTGTAATGACTGATAAAGAAGCCCGTGAACAAAATGTTGGTGGTGAAGTATTATGTTACATTTATTAATGAGGAGGAAGTATTATGTCTAGAATCGGAAAATTACCTATCAACCTGCCGAAAGGCGTAACAGTAACAGTTACTGAAGATGAAGTAACAGTTAAAGGTCCAAAAGGTGAGTTGAAACAAAAAATAAATCCAGCTATCTCAATTAAAGTAGAAGATGGTGTAGTGTATATTTCTCGTCCTAATGATGAGAAGGAGAATAGAATGCAGCATGGTTTATATCGCTCGCTTATTAATAATATGGTAGTTGGTGTATCTGAAGGTTATAAAAAAACATTGGAATTGGTTGGTGTAGGTTATCGTGCATCAAACAATGGTCAAGTTTTGGAATTGGCTTTGGGATATACTCACAACATTTTTATTAAATTAGCTTCTGAAATAAAACTTGAAACTAAGAACGAAAGAAATCAAAATCCATTAGTAATTTTGGAGTCTTGTGACAAACAATTGATAGGTCAAGTTTGTGCAAAGATTCGTTCATTTAGATTACCAGAACCTTACAAAGGCAAAGGTGTTAAGTTTGTCGGAGAGCAAATTCGCAGAAAAGCTGGTAAGTCAGCTGGTGCTAAATAATTAAATTTTAAGTGTCATGACAGATAAAATAGCAAGAAGAATAAAGATTAAAGCTGGCGTGCGCGGCAAAATTAAGGGCACCTCAGTTAGGCCACGTATGTCTGTGTTTAGAAGTAACAGTCAAATCTACGTGCAAATAATTGACGATACTGCAGTTGATGGTTCAGGAAAGACATTGCTGTCAGAATCTTCGGTTTCTATCAAAGATAAAATGACAAAAACCGAAAAGTCAGCTAAAGTTGGCGAGATCATTGCAAAAAAGACACTAGCAACAGGTATTGATACCGTAGTGTTTGATAGAAATGGTTTCTTGTATCACGGAAGAGTTAAAGAATTAGCAGAAGCAGCACGTAAAGCAGGACTCAAATTTTAAGCATTATGGCAATAAAAAATAATACAGTAAGGTTAGCTAACGAAAGTGAGTTAAAAGATAGATTGGTTGCAATTAATCGTGTAACCAAGGTAACCAAAGGCGGTAGAACCTTCACGTTCGCGGCTATTGTGGTTGTTGGAAACGAAGACGGAATCGTCGGATATGGTTTAGGTAAAGCCAATGAAGTAACAACAGCTATAGCTAAAGGCGTTGAAGCAGCAAAGAAAAACCTTGTGAAAATACCAGTTTTAAAAGGAACAATTCCTCACGAACAAGTAGCAAAATTTGGTGGTGCTGAAGTTTTCTTAAAACCTGCAACAACAGGTACTGGTGTTAAAGCCGGTGGTGCTATGCGTGCAGTTTTAGAAAGCGTTGGTATCTCTGATGTATTGGCAAAATCAAAGGGCTCATCAAATCCTCATAATTTAGTTAAAGCAACAATTTTAGCTTTGTCTGAAATGAGAGACGCTTATACGGTTGCCAAAAATAGGGGTGTATTGGTAGAAAAAGTGTTCACCGGTAAATAAATTAGCTATGGCAACAATAAAAGTAAAACAAGTTAAGAGTAGAATTGGAGCTCCAAGAGTGCAAAAAAGTACTTTGGATTCACTGGGTTTGAAAAAAATGAATGCGGTGGTTGAACATGAAGCAACACCACAAATCCTTGGAATGATTAATAATGTTAAACACCTTGTAAAGATTGTAAAGTAAATCTTTCGGATGAA
>MWBK01000237.1 GCA_002069025.1 Bacteroidetes bacterium ADurb.Bin302
TTTCCATAATCTATCTACAAAAGGGAGAGTTAATTTCTTACACTTAGCCTTCATAGGCTTCCGGAACATCAGTTGTAATTACAGTGCATGGATTTTCTTCTTCAATTCCATTGCGCAATTCTTCTAATGTATATCCTTCTATGGTTGCAGCAAGGAAGCGCAGTTCTGCGGCTATTTTTATCTTTGAGCCTGAACCAACAATTTTTATTGAAAACTCATTTACTTGCTTGTTTTTCTTTTCTTTTAATTCTTTTACCTGATTCAGATAAAAAGCAAGTTGCTCTTGATTTGTTTCAACCGTACTCCTGAAAAATTGGCGAACAGCAAGTTTAAATTTACCGCTTGCATATCCTGGATTTTCAGCCATTATGATAAGTTCTCTTTGATTAGGGCTTGAATATTTTTTTGTTGCCGAGAAATTATTTAGCAAATCAGGGAACTGCATCAGTGTGTACAATGCGGCTGGGAAGTTAAATTCTATTTTCTTTTTGTATGCCATTGCTGTTTGTTTTTATCTATCTACAAAAGGGAGAATTAATTTCTTACTATTTAATTTTATGTCTTTTTAGAACGTAAAAAAAACAAATATTCTTGATTGTACAACGATTCAAATGCGTCAATGTTATCCCAAAATTCTTTACTTGAATTAAATTCCCAATGAGGTTTAATTTCATTTAAACAAACAAACAACTCTCCATCATCAATAATCTTAATCACTCTGTCAATGCTGGTGGAAAATGTCAAACGAGTTTTAAATGAATGAGTTTTCCATTTTCTGTAAAAAAAGACATAATTGACTCCTTTATATTCTTTTCTATAAAAATAATATTCTTTTAAAGAATCAATTTTCTTAAAATTTCTTTTTACGGTGGAAATTACATTTTCTTTGGGTAAAAGACCTGTGTGAGATGTTGTATATTGCATACTATATCTACAAAAATAATATTAAGATTCTTACAACTCACCTTTATAGGATTTCGGCAAATCGGTTTTTAGTATGGTGTTTGGCTTTTCATGCTCAATTCCATCACGCAAATCTTTAAGTAAAGTACATTCAATAACAGCAGTCCATCTACGAAGTTCATCAGCAATTTCCTGTTTAGTTCCTGAACCTACAATTTTAATTGAAAACATTTGTGCTTGAAGTTCTTTTTCAAAACGTTCTTTTTCTTTTTGATAAAATTCATTCATTTTTAATTCTGCCATTTTATCAATATAAAAGTTACGGGTTTCAACTTTTTTCTCAATATTATCACGTAAAATACGACGCATCTTAGTAGCAGCGTTTCCCCCTATTAATTTAGGACTTTCTGCCATTTTTTCCAACATTTCACGGTCTTCTAAGGAAAAATTTGTACTATAAACATTATATAAAATTGGGTTTTCCAGTATAGTGTAAATTACCGCAAGAAGATTAAATTCAAGTTTTCTTTGATATGCCATTGCTGTTTGTTTTTATCTATCTACAAAAGAGAGATTAGGAATCTTACAATTAGCGCTCTAAAGTTACAGCGATTGTATATTCTTTATTGGTTTCAAGATTGTAAATAATAGCGTATGCAGTTGCTTTGTCATAATCAAAACAATTGTCTTCTATATCTTGGTCAGAGCAAAAGAAAAGACCGGTGCATTTTTCCAAGTCTTCTTCTAACAAATTGTATTCATTGTCTCCAGTCGGAAATGTTTCCAAGTCAAGTACACATTTTGAATCAAGTGTAAAATTCTTAACATCCTCCTCATCTCCTTCGTCCTCCGGGTCAAATGGATTATTGTAATTTGTTGATTGGCTATCTACTATATAAGTTCTTTTGCCATCTTCCGAAGTAAGTGTAAGTGCGCCAATTGATAATTGACACGCTTCAGTAGGTATTTTTACCGGGAGTTCGACGAATACTGTGGCGTTTAATTTTAACATCTTGCTGTTTTTTATTATCTACAAAAGGGAGAATAGGAATCTTACAATTATTTTGTAGGAGAATTCTCGATAGCACTGTCTAATTTTTCAAGGGAGTATTCTAAGTCGGTGATAACAACGTTAATTTCTTCACGCTCATCTTCCATGCCTGGTTCATCGGGAGTCCAATCCTGGAGTTTTAAAATAACCTGGCGGGCGCTGGCAGCAAGTTTGATTGCTTCTTCTTTATCGAGGTACATAGTGTTTGTTTTTATCTATCTACAAAAAGGAAAATTGGTTTCTTACAGTTATTAACCCCATTGAAAAACGGTTCCACAATTTCCGCAGCACCATCCATGCGACCCATTATTTCTTTCAAAATATTCTGGATTACTTTCGTGGTCATCACAGTGTGCAATTTCAATCTTCTGCTGTTCAACTGTCATATTTGGAATAGGAATAACTGCATCCAACACATTGCTTCCAATTGCATCAGCAAATGAATTTAACTCCTTGTCTGATACTTTTATTCCCTGTTGTCCACCTTTAGGACAAAATCCATATTCTGACATTTGGTTTTGTTTTTATGGTCTTATTAATAATTCAGAAAGCATTTGAACTCTTACCTCTGTGATAATCTTAGCAGAAGGCAAGCCATCTTTTTCGTCTGAGCGAGCTTTAATTCCATTGTCATCGCATATTTTATCAATGCGCTCCAGTTGAGATTTCTGCTTGTCGCAAAACATTTTTAAGTTTGCGAGTTCAAGTCGAAGTTCGGCTTCAGTTCTTTGTCCCATGTTTAAAATTTTGTTTAATTAATAAGTCTAATGGTTATCCACTCAGTATCGTGCGCCTTATTTAAAGCAGACTCGATTTTTTTGACAATATTTTCACTTGCTGAGAAAGTAACGACTTTTGGTTGATTAACCATGTCAAAGGCATAGCGTAAACGAATGTTCTTGCCGCCATTGTCTTTTACAATTTGTTTAATTTTATCCAGTTGATAATAAGGGGGTTTATCAAAAAATGATGTATTAGGAATTTGATAGCGTGAGGTGTCTTTCTGTTTCATGTCTTATCTACAAAAGGGAGAATTGGTTTCTTACAATTTATTTGCGAATAAGCAAACACGTATTTCTATCCTTAAGTTTTAATTTCAAAAACAGGTTAATGAATCTTGTTTGAGTATGATTTAAAAAGCTGACATTGTTTTCCACCTCCATAGGCTTAAGGTAAAATTCATAGCCAGATGTATATACGTATTCTTTCCGACGAGGCTGATTTAAAGCCAATTCAGAACGAATGGCATCGTTTAACTTATCAAAGGTGGCTTTGTCAATTTTAATTGCTTGTGTGTAGACAGTGCCATCGTTTGCCCAACGTTTATTAAAGGATATTGTTGCTTGTTTCATATACTATCTACAAAAGGAAAATAATATTTCTTACACTTCCACAAACTCTTTCAGAAATGCCATTGTACCGGCAAGTTCCTGTGTGTCCGTATCATCATCACTTGCATCGAATATACTAATTACAATGCCTTCATCTTTTTTACGTTTGATTATGCCTGACGCATATTGAATTTGCACGGTCAGATTTTTTACTTTTATGTATAAGAATTCTTGACCTTCTGTTCTTGAAAGATATTTTTCAGTTCCATATTCAGCGCCATAAACATTACTAACAACAAAAGGGAGATTCTCAGGTTTAGAATTTGCTTCAGAATACATGCACCATGTGCTTGTTATTGGCTCATCAGATACTTGGACAGGATACAAATCAACAGCAACTCCTTCATCGTCCATTTTTATTTGGACATCAATCATTCCATTGACTCTGACATAAAGGTATTCATCGGGAGCAAATTTATCTGTTCCATATTCAAATCCACAGGAATCAACCACTTTAAACATTGGCTCCAGGTGTTCAGTATCTTTATTTAATAGCATAATTATTTTTAAAATTGAGATGAGGAATCTTATCTTGGAATAAAGTTATATACCCACTCTTGATTTTCCCAAGTATAGGAGGCTACGCCGGCTTCAGATGAATATGCACGGATTTCAATTGGAATGGCGTTGTCATCGCCCAATCCATCGCCGGCATCAGATTCGTGACGTAATGCATCTACAATCTTTTTTGCCAAAACAGCTTGATGGTTTTTTTCGACGAAGTCATCAAAAAGTACATCGACTGTGAACTTCAATCTTTTAATTTTTCTATCGGTGTTTTCAGCCATTATTTTACAGTATTAAGGACAAAATCTTTCCATGCGTTGAAAGCGTGAGCCTTTTTCATGGATTGTCTTTCTGTCATGTATGTGTTGAACAATTTTTCTTCTTCCTTTCGGTTCGCAACACCAACAATTTTCTTGCTCATAGTGAGAATTCTCTCAACTGCACGAGCCTGCTCTTCTGAGCGAGAGTTAATAACCGTTTTGCGAATTTTGAGTCCCATGATTTTCGTTTTTATATTCTATCTACATTTTTGAATTAAGGAATCTTACAAATTTTGCTATTTTCAATTTTAATCTCACTAAAGCCCATGTTCTCTACCATGTAATATTTATCCTCCTCTTCAGAATGAATTAAATCTCCAACAGAAGTTGAGCGAGCAGCTTTTTGATATTCTGAATACGGATACACAGTAACCTGCTTGTTCTCCAACCAGAATGAATCAATATTCTGGCTTAAAGAATAGGCTTCATCAATTGATTTGCATTCAATATCGGCAATCCTTTTATAGTTTGTTATGTCTATTTCTTCCGCAAAGAAGTTGCCGCCATCAGCCTGTAATATAGTGAATTTTGCCATATACAATCTACAAAATTATACATTGGTTTCTTACATTTCAATTTTTTAAGGTCTTTTTTTACCACCAAAAGTATCTGTTTGAATATGACAATTAGGACAAAGAAATCTCAAATTTTCTAACCTATTATCATTATTAATTCCATTAATATGGTCTAATTGTAAAGGTAATTTCTTGCCCATCCATTGACCAGTATTTTGACAAAAATCACATTCATATTTTAAAAGATTTTCATTTAATATTCTTATTTTCAACCTAAATCTATTTGTATATGTAGAATTTATAGTAAGTATATTTTCTATTGATTCTCTATGATTTCCACACGATAATTTATTACTTTCAAAATTTAAATTATATACATCTAATAATTCTTTAAGTCGTTTATAATTATATCCAGTCATGGTGTAACCCATTTTTTGTAATATTTCTTTCCAACTTTTAGAGTTACTTACAATATCTTTTAATTCATTGAATTGAATATTTTTCATCTTATTTTCCATATTAATAAATATGTGGACAAAAAGTAGGAGTAAAAAAACAGACAATATGTCTATTAAAATTACAAACACATTAAACTTTTCTGTATATCAGTATATTTATTTATGTTCCAAACATGGGCTTCGGAATTAAAATAGAGAATTGAGTAGAAAGCAAAAAGCGACCCCTTTTGAGAGTCGCTTTTTGATAAACGCGTGATATAGAATGTTTTAACTTACCATAAGGAACGAAAAGCGTGGGTAAACTTTGGAATTGAAGGACGTAGGACTGCTTTTAAACGGGCTATAACGTTCTGTTTTTTAAGCACTTTTGTTCTTTTAAGCTGTGGAACAATTTTAACTTCAGGTACATCATTTATGTGTTTTTTACGATATAGGTGATAGGACTGACAGGAGTGAAAGTATTCACCGGATACCTGTGGAAGAAGATTAATCAATTCATCGCTGGCATAGATTTCCAACTCTTTTTTATAGTCCCGAACCACATCGCCATATTCATCAAATTCTCTCTTGGCAAATCCGACTGTGGAATACCTTTTTAAGAGTAGAATCGTGCGGGCACGGTCAGCTAAATTTTGGTTAAATCCTTTTTTGTGGTCGTTATACATAGTATTAGCAATTAGAAATTGCAAGACGTAAAGATAGAAAAATTAGAATTGATAAGCAAATGGTATTATTCTTCATCATCAAGTTCCTCAATTTCAGCCCCATCATCCGAACCAACATCAATACCAATATCAGTCATAGTGAGGTTGGTATCAGTATCAGTAGCCTCATCGTAATGATAAGCCATAATTTCAAACTTGTATAACACTCCATCAATTATGAGAGCATTATTGCCGCCTTTGAATTGAACAATTTCCACATTCTTTCCTGACAGTATCAAATTTCCAAGTGAAACTTCAGTACTCATTGAAATTATCAAATTACTTGTGGTAAGCGGAGTGATTGTGGCGTTTAATTGCTTTCTTTCTTCGGGCGTTAATTTCTTTAATGGTGTTTCCATAATCAATCTACAAAATTAAGTTTAGGAATCTTACAATTAAGGTAAAAATCTGTTTAATATATCAAATTCTTCTTTGGTAATTAAACGGTAGTGATGTACGCTAACATGAACTTCTCCTCCACAATAGTAATATCCTCCATCGTATGATTCTGACTTCCCTCCATAAAAATCCTTAGCATAATTTTCGGTAAAGGCTTCTATGCGCTTTTTAGGTGGTATTGTGTGTACGCTATTGCAGGAATATTTTCTTTCTCCATCGCGTACTTCTAAGCTAAGATATAGAAATCTTTCTTTTGACATTATATGTTTGGTTTACTGGTTTATATTCAATCTACAAATTCTTATAACTTTTATGTTCAAATGTTTTTTTCATCGTTTATTTTCTTCCAAAATCTGCGGGGATTTCTCCCCACTTTTTTGTTTCCCATTTTAATATAACATTTGTATATGTATTTTTAGCAAGCCAATTTTCAGCACGCTGAACCAATTCAAATATCTTTTGATTAGTTGATGTTTTTTCCAATGTTGTATTGGCTTTTTTGCTTTTCACCCAACTAATTGCAGTTTCTGAATCGCTGTAAATGGGAGCGGTGCTACCCTTTGATTTCATCAGCGCAAGTGCATGTACAATTGCTAAAAATTCACCAATATTATTAGTTCCATTTGGAAGCGGACCTACCGTAAAAACAACTTTTCCGGTTTCAACATTTACTCCACGATATTCAACAGGTCCTGGATTAACAGAACATGCTGCATCAACAGCAAGACTCTTTGTAATATATCCTTTGCTGGATAATTGCGATGGGTCAATATTTTTTGGAGTAGCTGAAGTTTTTTCTTTATCTCCATCGGCATATTTAATTTCGGCCTCGGTGTAATCACAAAAAAAGGATTTATATTTTGCACCAGTAAATTTATCAACTTGAACTTTACATTCGTCCCAAGTTTTATAAATTCCAGGTTTACGTCCCTTCCATACAATATAATATTTTACAACTTCGTCTCGATTAATTCCTAAAATATTATCATTAATTAATCCATTGGATATTTCTCCCATTTCCTTATAAAATTTTAATGAAGCCGAAATTAAACCACTTTTGTAAAAAGTCGAAACGAGGTTTCTTACAGCAATCTATTAATGTTGGTTCACCATTTTTAATAATGATGATGATAGCATCGGCATTGTATATATATCCAGGAGTGGATATAGACGTTCCAAAGAAAATGTCAGTTCTATCTCCATCCGTAGGAGGAATAGCTGCATATTGGAATATTTTACCATCTACATCTTCAAAAACAATTTGCCATTTGTTTTCGGGAGAAAGATAAAATTTATAAACTGTTTTAGTATCCATATTCAATCTACAAAACTAAGAAAATGAATCTTACTATTCAAGGGAGATTTGAACTTTTTCTTTGGATTATGCTACTTCCTCTTCTTGCATTCCATTTTCGTCCAACGCAATAAGCAAATCAAAAAGTTGGCTCACATTCAAGTCATCAATGGTATCTTCTATGTCCATTCTGCCTTGCGTTGTTTGTTCCACCATCAGTCCACCATCCCGGTACACTCGAACAATTCCCTCAGCACTTTGACGATATTGATTAATTGTTACAGGAAAATCTAATTCAATAAAAGTGTTTTCATCATCAGTCTTGTGTTCCAAAATATGACGAATCCCTTGAATTAATAATGATTTTGTCTGAGAAATATTGCTTGAAGCAGTTTTTGTTATAGCTTGAATTTCTTTTTTATCGTAGTTCATGTTCTATCTACAAATTTAATGTATGATTTCTTACACGTTTGACAATTGAGATAATGTCAACTCCAACTCTTTAAGTTTGTTGCGCATATCATCTATTTTTTTGTTCGCAAGAACATAATGACCTTCCATTATTAGTAAAGATATAGTATCCAATTCCTTTTGCAAAGTACGATTGGATATTGAAATTGCTTTCTCTTTAATAGAATTAAGTTCAGTTTTTTTCATATCCGAAATTATCGAGTACTATTTTGTTTAATGCTGAAATAACGTCTGCATGAAACTTAAAGGCGGTGGTGCTTGTTCCGAACCTGTCTTTGCCATCCCACCATTGTTTTGTTTTGCCGGTCTTAACTATATCCCGCAATTTTGCTTCAAGTTTGGTCGGCTCTGTGTGGTCAATAATTTGACACAGGAAATTGGTTTGATACTCAAAGTCATGATGCAGTGGGGAGAAATTGTCCGCCTTGAGTAGTTCGGAAAGTTTAATTGTATATGCGCCTTTCGCTAAAGGTTTGATATTTGGATTTTGTCCAATAGCTTGGATTTCTTCCTTTAACTCCAGTTTGATTGCTTGAAGGGCAATATGAACTTTGATTAATGCTGCTTTGATTTTGCTCATGGTCTATCTACAAAAATAAAATTAGGAATCTTACCTTCCTTAAGTCCATCACGGGAATCGAGGCGCTCGCAGACAACTGTAAATTCATTCACAGGCTCTGTTTTTGACGCGTGTGGCTCTATGTATCGCTCCACTTTATAAGTGCCGTATTCATGCTTAAAAACGGTTCCTATTGGAAGTAGTATCGGCAACCAACGGTCGCAGACTCCGCCATCGTCAAATAGCATATATTTTACTTTTACATCGAGGTCGCTCATCGTCCAAAGTGCATTTTAGTGGCTCGACTAATATCTTGTTGTGAAAGTCCGGATTGACTCAGCTTTTGTTTCCAAAACGCAAGTGCCTGTTGGGGAGTTATTTCTCCATCCATGTGAAAATTTTCAGGCCCATAACTCGGTTGCATAATCAGTTCCTTCTGAGTATCGGTTAATTTTGTTACATCGAAACCCGCTTCTATTAATTCTTTGTCCATTTTTTCTGTTTATAATCTATCTACAAAATTACAAATTGGAATCTTACTGTTCACTGTCGGGTTTAGGAAGTTTCTTTCCAGGATATTTTTTCTTTACTTCCTCCAGATGCTTCTGGTCTTCTATATATCCATAAGGATTAAAAAATGAAGTTCCACAAGTTCCACAATGGGCATCCACTGTATTTTCTTTATCTTTTCCAAGGTTATCCTCACAATTAGGACATCTTAATGATGTTGCCATAGTTCTTAGTTTAATTCAAAATTATATTGATTTGAGGCTCCGACTTGTATAAACAATACTTTGTAAGTCATAATTAATATGGCAGCTTTTTTAGTGAGTTCATGCTGCTTCATGGAAATATCATCCACATCATCGTACTGTTGTAAGCTAAGTGCATTTAAACGTTTCTTATTCATTTCATCAATCTCGTTAATCAGAGTTTTTATTCTCGAATTGAGATTTAGAATACGTTTCCACCTATCTTTATACAATCTCTGCAATTGTGGTGTCATATGTGGGTTGTTATCCCAAAATTCTTGCTCTTCCATATACAATCTACAAAATGAGATATAGATTTCTTACAATTATACCCGTTTGATTCATTAACTAATTACAAACTTATTAAACTTTATTGTATATCAAATTATTTGGTAAAATTCCAAACATGAATATCCAAATTCGGAATTGAAATTTAGAATTGGTGTAGAATGAAAAAACCCCCGACCGAAGTGGCCGAGGGCTTTTGAACATGGAACGAAGATTCTTATTCCTCCGCATCAGGAGGCTTTGGATTACGCGGTTTACGCGTATAGTCCTTTTTGCTTTTGTGAACTTTATTGGCGGGCGTGGTGCGTTGACCAGCTTCAATCATGGCTTTGCGGCGGGCAGCCTTATCCATTTTGTGAAGCTGCTCCTTTGTGATTTTTGTTGGTGGTTTTTTAGGTTTCTTTGCCATCTTTTATGTCCCGATAGTCTTGCTATAATCAATCTACAAATTTAAAATTTATTTTCTTACAACCTGACCATGCTTATAGGAAGTTTATACGATTTACTATTGCCGAGTTTGGTGGCAATAATAGGATATTTTGGCTTATTGATATCAATACGTGTTATTTTAAAAGTTTCACCACCAGAGGTAAAAGTCCTGCCAACAGCATCTTCGGGTAAGCCCAACATCTTGGCATATTTTTTGTTTTTTTCATCGTTTTTTACCTCCTCAACCTGGGCATCGCTAACGCCATTAATTTTATAAGTAAAGGTGCTTCCATCGGGAGAGTATGATGCATTACCGGCAGTCAAAGATGATAGACCATATTTTTTTACAACCGGTTCTAATGCTTTTGTAATGTCATCGCGCATTGCGCGTAGAATTGATGGGGTGATTTTGCTCATAATCAATCTACAAAACTAATATTAGATTTCTTACACTTATTCTCCAATGGCATCAAGTAACTTCTCAAGGGAAACTTCTTCCCAACCATCGCCATCAGCTTCAACAAAAAGTTGGTTATTTGTAAAACATTCTTTGGCTAATTTGTAACGAAGATTACTCCACTGCACTCGATAAAACTCACGTAAAATATATAAGCGCTTGCCTTTTACCCCATGCTTGTTCGCTTGAAACATCAAAATGTTAAACAAGTCTGCACTGGATACATTTGTGTAACTGGGTATAAGCGCTGTGCTTGTATAGATTTCATCATGCTCCATAACTGCTTGAAAAGTTTCAGTAGTTTGACCTCCGGCATCAGAAATTATTTTGTCAAATACCTGACTCTCGTCAATATCTGTTTTGGATAATCCGCTTCGGAAATAAACAGACCTTATAATGGTTGTAATTTTATCAGGATTATCTTTGTCAATCTCAATAAACAGACGTTTGATTTTTGGTTCCATATTCAATCTACAAATTTAATAAAAGGAATCTTACGCAACAAAACGACCTGCATACACATATGCTTTTGTACCATCATTGTCTTTAACAACTGCACAACTGCCGTAAAATTCTAATAAAAGATATCGATTGTTTAGTGTAAAGTTATAGTCCTTTGACGTACAACCATCAGGGAGCGAGGTTATTTTTACCTTTTGTCCGATATGAGATGTATTAATCTTCATCGTCAATCCAATATGGAGTATAGTTATCGGGAAGTTCGTCATTTTCTTTGAGAAAGTCATAAATATTTTCGTCAAAGTCATTTTCCATTCCACTTTCAGTAAGTACTGCACGTAACAATTCAACGGCATTTTCATACCTTTCTTTGTAATCAATATTGGTTTCTGCCATTTTATTATTGTTTGTGTTAATTAATCTTTACGCATTGTTTGAGCGTATTCGTATTCAAAAGTGGTACGCTTATGTTCATTGCCGGAGAATTGTTTTTGTTCAAGCGTTGTTAGCACGGTATGGCTACCAACAGGTTGCCATCCTTCTTCAATCATTTTGGCTATCTGTGCATTTAACTCAGAGGCATGACGTGAAGTAATTATTTTCTGTTCCATTATTCTTTTTCTGTTAATTGTCTGATTGAATCATAACAAAGAGAACGTTCATTATAAGGAGAATTGCCCTCAGCGATTTCATCATTGCAAAGTTCAATAAGACTAATAACTGCTTCTTTTAATTCCGGCTTTTCAGCGATAACCTTTTGGGCGTATTCTATTAGTTTTTCTTGTTCCATATACAATCTACAAAAAGGGAGAATGAAATCTTACTCTTCAGTCAAAGTCAAATTATCACAATACTCGTGAATATACTCTTTGGCTTGTTGAACATTCTCCGGCATCCAAAAAATTTCAGAAGGATAAATATTATCTTCTTCGTTCTCTTTGTAAATTTGTTGAACATATTCAAGAAATGCTTCATCTGAATGAAACTCTTTTCTTATATTGTCATTATTGATAACTACATACATTGAGATGTTGATTTTTAGTTAATGTGTAATCTACAAAAGGGAGATGTGTTTTCTTACAATTAATTAATTTTTTCAAATAACTTATCAATTTTAAAATATCCAATTGCACCAACTATTGTTGACCACGGATAGCGTCTTCCATCTTTAGTAATAACTACCAACGACTTCATGCTACCTTTTGGTGCAATGTTTGCATCGGATACTTTATATGCCCAATCAGGAAGTTTATCAAGATTTATTTTATTTCGAACAGGATATAAAACAAATCCCCACACTGGGTGATTGCCTCCGTAAAGAGTGTGGTGAATTACACAATCTTCTGTATGACGTACAACTTCAAGAGTAAGAACATCTCCTTTCTGACAAATGCCATCAAGATTTTTATAAGAAACTTTAGTTAGTACTTTCATACGTTATCTACAAAATTGTGTATTGGAATCTTACAAATTCTCTTGTTTACTTTTTATTTCCTCCATAATTTCCTCAACCATTTTTAAGCCAAGTTTATTAGCTTCTTTTTCTATGGCCATCTGTTTCTTTTTTTCCTTTGGAGTCATTAAAAAATATGGGTCAATGTGATGGTATCTAACATATTTGACAAGACCTTTTTTAAAGGCTTTATTCAAATTGTTTTTGTAAAGCATATTGATATATTCAATCATAACTTTCTTCTCATCCATTTGAATTGCAGTCTTAATCAGAACCAAGGAAAGAGAGTGATAGTAATCCAAATCCGAGAAACAGTTTCGTTCATGAATTTCATAAGGCACAATCGGTGGATTAACTTTTACGTCTTCAGCAAATTTAGCTATACGATTTTTGATTTTATCAAATAATCCAAGCGCTACATGGCGCAAAAAGTTTTTGTTGTTTTCAGCATTTGTCATAGTTAATCTACAAAACTAAGAAAAGGAATCTTACGCTGTTAGCTCCAATTTTAACAAAATTTCTTTTGCTTTTTTTACTGTTTGCTCTATCATTGCACGCTCAACGTCACCGAGATTACCAGCGTTTAGCTTGTTCTGAGCATTATGAAAAGTTTCATTCAGAGATGAAATAATGAATTGTTTTTCTGCAAATGTTAAATCTTTCATGAATTAAATTTTGGTTTAAATGCTGTGGGAGCTTGTTCTTTAGTATATTCTGTTTTTCCACACAATTTGCAAGTACGACTCCAACGTGGAACTTCTTTGTCTGTATATCCTGATGCTACTGGCCACACATCGCTTCCATGACCTTCATATTTTATTCCATATGGAACCTTTTCAGTTTCGGGGTCATATTTCGCTTCGGGAAAAGTATGGGTGCAATTCCTTTGTGCCGATTCAATTTGTGAATCGAGGATTTGCAAACGGGAGCGGAGTTCATTCCGTTCTTTTATTTTGGCTATAATGTCGCTCATATGTTAGAATAATCTTTAATGATGCAATT